>JBDTPM010000072.1:0-3357 GCA_039932695.1 Gallionella sp.
ACATCTGCCGCGGGAAGATTGTTCGATGCCGCATCCAGCCTGCTCGGGTTGATCGATAGCGCGAGCTACGAAGGGCAAGGGCCGATGCTGCTGGAAGCGGCCGCACAGGGCAAAGCAGATGCGATAGAGTTGCCGCTGCAAGAAGACGAGAACGGTTTGCTCACCGCCGACTGGACGCCGCTGTTGCTTGCATTACGGCGAGACGATGTGCCGGTGGCACAACGCGCGATGCAATTCCACCTGAGCTTGGCGCATTGCATCGTGGCGCAGGCAAGGCGCATCCATGCGCACACGACGTTTGACGCAGTGGGTTTGACCGGCGGCGTGTTCCAGAACAAACTGCTTGCCGAACTGGCGATGCAGCAACTGGGTGCTGCCGGATTCGAGGCGTACATGCCGCAACAGGCGCCATGCAACGATGGCGGCTTGGCGCTGGGACAGATCATTGAAGCGGGAATCAATCTATAAAATCCACCACAGAGCACAGAACTGATTGAAAATTGCCATGAACGAATTACAACAATGTCGTCATTCCGGCGGAGGCCGGAATCCAGATGATTTTGCCAACTGGACACCGGCTTGCGCCGGTGTGACGGGACTGGCTTGATATGGATGACACACACATCAGCCTCGCCCACGGCAACGGCGGGCGTTACATGCGCGAGCTGATCGAGACTTTGTTCGCGCGCCATTTGGGTAATCCGCTGCTCGACGTGCAGTCGGATGCGGCGCGTTTGCCGGAGATGGATGGCGAGCTGATGGTGACCACCGACGGCTTCACCGTGCAGCCGCTGGAGTTTCCCGGCGGCACCATCGGTTCGCTTGCGGTGCACGGTACGGTGAACGATCTCGCGGTGTCTGGTGCCGTGCCGCATTACCTCACGCTGAGCGCTTTCATCGAGGAAGGCTTCGAGATCGTGCAACTGGAGCGCATCGTCATCAGCCTTGCCGATGCCGCGCGCGAATCGAACGTCGCGGTCGTGGCTGGCGACACCAAGGTGGTGCCGCGCGGCGAGGGCGGCGGTTTATATCTGTCTGCCACCGGCATCGGCGTGCGGCCCAAACATCTGCAATTAGGAATCGATCATATCCGGCCCGGCGATGTGGTGCTGGTGAGCGGGCCGGTGGGCGACCACGGCATCGCGGTGATGCTGGCGCGCGAGCAATTCGGATTGCATGGCAAGTTGTTGTCGGACGCGGCCAGCGTGCTGCCGCTGACGCAAGCGCTGCTATCGTTGAGCGGCCTGCGCTTCATGCGCGACCCGACACGCGGCGGACTGGCCACGGTGATGCACGAGATCTGCCGCGCAGCGAAAATGCAGGTGCGATTGCATCAACCCTCCATCCCGGTGCGCGAGCAGGTCACTGCTGTGTGCGAGATACTCGGCTACGATGCGCTGTACCTTGCCTGCGAGGGGAGGGTGGTAGCGGTGATCGAAGCGTCGCAGGCCAGCGATGCGCTGGCACGCTGGCAGGCGCTGCCACAAGGGCGCGATGCCGCGATCATCGGCAGTATCAGTGCGGGCCGCGCGCATGTGGTGCTGGAAACCGAACTGGGCGGCGAGCGGCTGCTGGAAGAGTTGGAAGACGATCCGCTGCCCAGAATCTGTTAACTCGGGATTTGCTAATTCGGAATTTGAGGTTCAACATGACCGGTATGGACGAGATTTGCCATGCATGAAATGTCGATCGCCGAGAGCGTGCTGCAGATCATCGAAGACAAGGTGCGAGCCGATGGGTATGCCAGGGTCAAGACCGTGTGGCTGGAAATAGGCCAGTTGGCGGGGGTGGAAAAGGAGTCGCTGCGCTTCTGCTTCGATGTGGTGACGCGCGACAGCGTTGCCCGGGATGCGCGACTGGAAATCATCGAGACCGCAGGACAAGGCTGGTGCATGGAATGTGCCTGCAGTGTTGCAGTGACTTCCCGGTATGAGCCTTGCCCGAATTGCGGCAGCTTCCAGATCGAAGTGACAGGTGGCGAGGAGATGAGGGTCAAGGAACTGGAGGTGGAGTGATGTGTTTGACATGCGGATGTGGAAAAGGTCAGACACTTATCGAAGGCCATGCGCTGCAGAAAACGCGCAAAGCAGGCGAGACATTGCGCTTTCGAGTGCATAAGGAGAGTGCAGCGCATATACATCTGCACGAACCTGCACACGACACTATCGATTTTGGCGCGGGGCCTGCAGGCACGCATGCGCCGGGCATGAGCCAGTCACGCATGGTGAAGATCGAGCGCGACATACTCGCCAAGAACAACGACTATGCCGATGAGAACCGCCGCTATTTTTCCGGGCACGGAATCTTTGCACTCAATCTGGTATCCAGTCCCGGCTCCGGCAAAACCACGCTGTTGGTGAAAACCATAGCCGCTTTGAATGGAACGCAGCCGCTCGCCGTGATCGAGGGCGATCAACAGACCGACAACGATGCCGCGCGCATCCGCGCCGCCGGCGCACCCGCGCTACAGATCAATACCGGCAAGGGTTGCCATCTTGATGCACACATGGTGGGACAGGCGATGCAACGGCTCGGCCTGAAACAGGACAGCCTGCTGTTGATCGAGAACGTCGGCAATCTGGTTTGTCCGGCTGGTTTCGATCTGGGCGAGGCGCACAAGGTGGTGATCTTTTCCGTGACCGAGGGCGAGGACAAGCCACTCAAATATCCCGACATGTTCCGCGCCGCCGATTTGATGCTGCTCAGCAAGTGTGACCTGTTGCCGTACCTTGAATTCGATGCCGATCTTGCCGTGGAAAATGCGCGCCGCGTCAATCCGAACATACAGGTGATACGTATCTCTGCAAGCAGCGGTGATGGTATGGCGGAATGGTTAAATTGGATTGCAACGGGTTGCCGAAATGCGGTGGCTGCCAGATCCTGCGTTGCCGAATTGCAGGAGCGGCTTTAGTCGCGCCTGCATCCAGCATGATCACCCCCCTGTCCATTGGGCGTGATGTGCTTACAACCCCCTCTCACTCCCCCTTATCAGGGGGAGAATTGGACCAGCTCCTCCCCTGACAAGGGGAGGTTGGGAGGGGTTTGTGGTCAATGGACAATCTGGGATTTTCGCTTTTAAATGGAATTGGACTTACACGCCTTGCTTCAGACTGGCTGAGATGAAATCGTCCAGGTCGCCATCCAGCACACCTTGGGTGTTGCCGACTTCGTAATTGGTGCGCAGGTCCTTGATGCGCGACTGATCGAGCACGTAGGAGCGGATCTGGTGTCCCCAGCCGATGTCGGTTTTGCCGTCTTCCATTGCCTGTTTCTGTTCGTTGCGCTTGCGCAGTTCAGCTTCGTACAGCCGCGATTTCAGCATCGCCATCGCCTCGGCGCGGTTGCGGTGTTGCGAGC
>JBDTPM010000073.1:0-3627 GCA_039932695.1 Gallionella sp.
TCGACCGCCTGCCGCAGACCGGCGACAAGGGCATCTACCTGAAGCAGCAGCTCAAAAACAAGCTGATCGAACACAAGCAGTACATCGGCAAGCACGGCCAGGACATGCCGGAGATACGCAATTGGAAATGGGACGCGACCTGCAACTAGCCATGAACGATAAGGCCGGCACAGCGAATTCCGGCGCGGTCATCTCTGTGCGCGCACACACAAACTGAAAATATAGGCTCGTCGGTGGAATCTGTGGGTGGTTTTTACCTGTTTTTTTAGCGGCTCCCCAATTTCCTCTGTACAAAAAATTGGGGTTGTTAAACCCAGGTTATCCATTAGGCGGAATGCACCCCAACCCCCTCTAGGCCCCCTCGCAAGCTCTCCCCCTTGTCAGGGGGAGAACCGAACCCGTTCCTCCCCTGACAAGGGGAGGTTGCGATAACCAGCGACTTGGCTATTGTTTTTGGATAGCCTAGTCGAATGGCTAGTAGTTCCATCAGGGGTTTGGGTGCTAATGGACAATCTGGGCTTAATCAGACTCGCCATTCAGGCTTATCCATAGGCGGTTGCCAGCGCGTCTCCTTCGCTGGCGGGCGGCCGCCTGTGGGTAAGCCGTGTAATAACCACAAATTTGCGCTATTGATATTTTCACTATGAGAAAAAATTACAATTTTAATACCATTTAAAATGAACAACCCCGCGGCAAGACCGCGGGGTATTAAGCGGAAGTTTATGTTTGACTGCGGAAAACCCACCCTCATCCCAACCTTCCCCCTGAAGGGGAAGGAGCGGGCGCATCCCCGCAGCAAGACTGCGGGGAATCACAAGTTTAAATATACATTTTTTATCAATAAGTTGAAATAATTGACAGGAAGTGTCTTACCCACAGTTTTTACTGACGAACTAAAATATATTATGGTCTAAACTTCGACTTGTCTATGAAGCCCTTATCGATAACACCCGCAGCAATCGCTCAGCCGACTTCGGGAGAACTCGCGCTATCCGGGTGTTGGACTGCGCTGGGAATCGGCGCTCTCGACCGGCAACTTGAAACGCTCTCGGTACCTCCGAAAACGGAGATCGTGGTCGACGGCGCCGGCGTCGAGCGCCTCGACACGGTCGGTGTCCGGATATTGCAAAAACTGTTGCAACGCTTGCGCGGCGAAGGCCACGCCGTGGAATTGCGGGGCTGGAGTCCGCAGCTTATGAAATTTCTCGAGCTTGTTTCCCTGCACAACGACGCGATACCGCCACCACCGATACGTTTCCTCACTGTGGAACGTATCGGCCGTGCGGCCGTAGAAGTCGGCGAACAGGCGCTGGCGATGCTCGGCTTCATCGGCGAGAGCGCAGTCGCGTTCGCGGGCAGCATCGCCCATCCGGCGCGCATACGCTGGCGCCCCATCCTGCACAATATCGGCAGCGCCGGCTTCGATGCGCTGCCGATTGTCGGTCTGCTTTCTTTTCTGATGGGCATCGTCATCGCCTATCAGGCTGCCGACCAGCTCAGGCAATATGGCGCCAACATATTCGTCGTCGATCTGGTGGGCCTGTCGATGTTGCGCGAATTCGCTCCCCTGATGACGGCTATCATCGTTGCCGGACGCTCGGGTTCGGCTTTTGCCGCGCAAATCGGCACCATGTCGGTTTCCGAAGAGATCGACGCCATGCGCACCATCGGCATCGTGCCTATCGAGCTTCTGGTGCTGCCGAAGATTCTCGCGCTGATTATCGCCCTGCCGCTCCTGACATTCTTCGCCGACGTGATGGGTGTATTCGGCGGCATGTTCATGGCGCACGCCCAGCTGGGTATCGGCTACGAAGAATTTTTCGACCGTTTCGTCAAGGCAGTCAGCCTGAAGGCGTACATGATAGGCATCGGTAAAGCGCCGGTGTTTGCGGCAATCATTGCGGTCGTCGGCTGCTTCCAGGGTTTTCGCACCAGCGGAAATGCCGACAGTGTCGGCCGCCAGACAACACGCAGCGTAGTCGACTCCATTTTTCTCGTGATCGTCACTGACGCGCTGTTCTCGATCTTTTTCAGCATCATGGATATATGACTCCATTTCCGGATCGACGCGGCAATAATTTTGCAGGGTGCGCTTGCGCACCATCAGCATTGGTGCGCAAGCGCACCCTGCGTTATTTCACTATTGATTGAGAAATGGAATGACATGAAGGATACCGAAGCCGTCATCGAAATGAGCCTTGTGTCGACTAAATTCGGCGAGCACATTGTGCATGCGGGCGTAGATATGCAGGTGCGGCGCGGTGAGATTTTTGCTCTCGTCGGCGGCAGCGGCTCCGGAAAATCCACGCTGCTGCGCGAAATGATCCTGCTGCAGCGCCCGGATTCGGGCTCGATTCGGGTGCTGGGCGTTGACCTGCATTCCCTGGACGAAGAGCAGGCGCATGCGTTGCGTCAGCGCTTGGGCGTGATGTTCCAGAAAGGAGGGTTGTTCGGTTCGCTGAACGTGCTCGAAAACATCGGCCTACCGCTACGTGAACACACCACACTCGACAGTGCATTGATCGACGGAATCGCCGCTCAGAAGATCGCCCTCACCGGCCTTGCCCCGGAAACAGCGATGCAGTATCCGTCCGAATTGAGCGGCGGCATGCTCAAGCGCGCATCTCTGGCGCGCGCGCTCGCGCTCGATCCGGAACTGCTGTTTCTCGACGAGCCGACATCCGGCCTTGATCCGATCAGTGCCGCCGAAGTAGACGAGCTGATTCTCAACCTGCGCGACTTGTTCGGTCTGACTATCGTCATGATCACGCATGACCTCGACCTGATGTGGCAGGTGGCAGATCGCGTCGCGGTGCTTGGCGAAGGCAAGGTGCAGGGCATCGGCTCGATGTCCGAACTGTCGCAGATGGAGAATCCCTCCGTCCGCCAATACTTCGACGGTCCCCGCTGCAGGGCGGCCGCCCTTACCTCAACCGGGCAGGCAAAGGAGCGTACATGGAAACAAAAGTAAACTATGCGGTAGTCGGCGGATTTGTGCTGGTGCTGGGCGCCGCGCTGATTGCAGGAATACTGTGGCTCGCCAGCGGCGGCGGGGTCCAGAAAAAATATGACTTGTACCTCGCCCTGGTCGGGGAATCGGTGGCTGGTCTCAATCTCAATGCGTCGGTCAAATACCGGGGCGTCGAAGTGGGCAAGGTGCGTGACATCCGGCTCGATCCGGACAATCCGGAACAGGTGCGGCTGATTTTCGCGATCGAACGCGGCACGCCGATCAAGCAAGATACCGAGGCAGTGTTGAAGTCTCAGGGGCTCACCGGCATCGCTTATGTCGAACTGGACGGCGGTTCCCTCGCCTCGCCGCTGTTACGTGCGGCCGCGCCGGGAGAATACCCGGTGATCCGCACCAAGCCCTCGCTCAGCACCCGCCTGGAGACCGTAATTACCAGCGTGCTCGCCAAACTCGATGCCACTTCGGACAGCGTCAACAAGATACTCGGCGACGAGAACCTCGTCGCGTTCAATAGCACGCTGGCGGATCTATCCGTGGTTGCGCGCACACTCGCGGCGCGCAAGGACTCGATCGACGCCGGCATCGCGAATGCCGCGCGCACTTTTGACAACAGCGCCAGTGTGACGGCCCAACTCGGCCCGGTCCTGGACAGCATA
>JBDTPM010000074.1:0-4096 GCA_039932695.1 Gallionella sp.
AATTCTCCAAGAGGTTTGTTTTTTTGAAGCTAATTCATAAGGATAGCATGGCCCCGCAGCGAAAGGAATGGCTTTGCTTTGCGTCGGCGGCAAAGCGTACCCGCGCGGTTCGCAGCAGTGCCTCAAAACGGACGGAATATCAGGAAAATCAGTGATAGCATCGGCCGTCCCAACTTCGACATCAGCCATGCCAAAAAGCACCGGCGAACTGGAAAGTCGCTACGAAGAACCCAAAAGATCACCCGTTGGGCGACGGCTGATCGTCGCATTCGTACTGATCGGCCTTGCCATCGGCGGTTTGATGGTAGCAGATCAACTGCGCCATCGCCCCGCAGTGCTCGTTCCCTCTCACGAACCTTCGCAGGCGCTCATCACCTCGCCGCTACAATCTGAGCCTGTCGCACCGCTGTCCACGCAGTTCATCGATCCATCCTTGCCGGGCCAGACCGCGGCAACTGAAGCGCCGGCATCGGCGCCGCGGGATCTCCGTACTTCCGATTCTCCCGAGCAAACCAGCACGAGCACCCGGCGCCCTGCTGGACCGGCCTACTTCGTGCAGGTGGGTGTGTTCAATTCGCCCGCCAATGCACAGGCTTTGCAGAAACAATTGCAGCAAGCCGGCATTGAATCCCGGCTTGAAACGCGCGTGCACCTCGGCCCGTTCCATGACCGACGAGAAGCGCACAAAGCACTCATCCGCGCGAAAAAACTCGGCGTCGAGGCCGTGCTGGTTGGCGCGCGTTGATTCCTGACTTCGTCGACCGGTTGCTCAGTAAAGCAGGTTCGGCAGCCACAACGATATGGCCGGCACGTAAGTGACCAGCACCAGATAGGCCAGCAACACGATCACCCACGGCAGGCACGCAATAGACACCTCGGTCAATCCCATTTTCGCAATGTGGCTGGCGACGAACAGGTTCAGCCCGACCGGCGGATGGATCATGCCGATCTCCATGTTGATGGTCATGATGATGCCGAGATGGATAGGGTCGATACCCAAAGTCTTGGCGATCGGCAAAAACAACGGTGCAAGGATCAGGATGATGGAACTCGGCTCCATGAACTGCCCTGCCGCCAGCAAAGCCAGGTTAACCACCAACAGAAACATCCATGGCGAGAGATTTTGCCCCAAAACCCAGTCAGACATGGCCTGCGGTATCTGTTCCGAGGTCAGCAGGAACGAGAACAGGATCGCGTTGGTGATGATGTAGAGCAGCATCGCGCTGGTATTGGCTGCGGCCAGCAGCGACTTCGGTACATCACGCCACTTCAGGTCTCCGTAGATGAATTTGGCCGCGATAAAACCGTATACCGCCGCCACGGCCGCCGCTTCGGTCGGCGTGAAGAAGCCGCCATAGATACCTCCCATCACGAGGACCACCAGGAACAAGCCCCACCACGCATCAAGGAAAGATTTCAATAGTTCCTTGCCGCTGGGTTTGGTCAGCACCGGGAAGTTCTTGCGCTTGGCCTGCACAAACACCAAGCCCATCAATATCAAAGCAAGCAGAATCCCGGGCACGATACCTGCGATGAAAAGCTTGCCCGCGCTCTCGCTGGTGGACACCGCGTAGATGATCAGCACGATGGACGGCGGGATCAGGATGCCGAGCGAACCTGATGAAGTGATGACACCCACGCTGAAACGCTTCGGGTAACCCGCCTTGACCATCGCGGGCAACATCACCGACCCGATCGCCATCACGGTGGCCGGGCTGGAGCCGGAGATAGTGGCGAAGAACGCACACGACACCACGGCTGCCATCGCCATGCCACCGGGCATCCAGCCCACCAGATTGTTGGCAAAGTGGATGATGCGTGCAGCGATCTTGCCATCGATCAAAAATTGTCCGGACAACACGAAGAACGGAACCGCCATGATCGCGAAACTTTCCAGGCCGGTGAACAACCGCTGCGAAATGATGTTGACGGTTTCGAACGAAAGCGAAGAAAAACCAAGCAGGAATACCAGTACGGTCATCCCCAGTGCGATCGAGATCGGCGTGCTGGTGATCAGCAACAACAGCAGGATGCTGATGATGAGCAGGAAGGTCAAGGCTGAGCCTCCTCAGTGGGATCGCCCATCGTATGGCTGTGTATATGGCCGGTTTTGACGAATACCACCAGCGCCTGGATGAAGCGATAACACATCAGACCGGAGCCGAACGGGATCGCCAGATAGATCACCCACATCGGCCATTCCAGATCCGGGGAAATTTGCCCGGTGCCGTGGATGAATATCACCCAGCGCGCACCGAAGAAGGCGATGACGCCGGTGAACACCACCCCGAGCAGCATGGAGATGATGATCAGCGTGCGCTTGATGGAGGGGCGCGCCGCATTCACGACAAAATCCACGCCGATATGGATGCCGGTGCGCACCCCGTAAGCCGCGCCGAACTTTGCCATCCAGATGAACAGATAGATGGTCAGCTCCTGGGCCCAGCTGATGCCTGACCCTCCCACATAGCGCATCACCACGGCGGCAAACGTCACCAGCGTCGCTGCCGCCATGAAAGTCGTGATCAGCACTTCTTCAAAACGATCCAGTATCCGGTTGAACATGATCCCCCCGACGGCTCATGAAAAAGCCCCGGTTCAGCGGGGCTTTGAGTGGCTTATTTTTTCTTGTCGCCAGACTTTTTGGCGGGTTTCTTTTCCTTGGCCGCTTGAGCCGCCTGTTCTTTGGCTACCTGGCTGGCCTCGTCATATACACCCTGGATCAGGTCTTTGCCGATGATGCTTTCAAACTCGGCATGCACAGGCATCAATGCCTTGCGCCATGCTTCCCGCTCGTTCTCCGTCAGAGCATAAACCTCGGTGGTCTTGGCATCGCGTACTTTTTGCAATGCATCGTCGTTCTCTTTCTGTGCGATGTCACGCTCGAACACGGTCGCCTCTTTCATGGCGGCGGTCAAACCATTGCGCACATCGGCTGGCAGACCATCCCAGAACTTCTTGTTCACCACCACCGCATAACCCAGGTAACCGTGATTCGAGATGGTCATGTGCTTTTGCACTTCATGCATCTTTTGCGTGTAGAAGTTGGAGACCGGATTCTCGGTGCCGTCCACCACCCCCTGCTGCAGCGCGGAGTAGACTTCGCTGAATGCCATCACCTGAGGGATCGCGCCCAGCGCCTTCATCTGGGCATCCAATACCTTGGATGACTGGATGCGCATCTTTAATCCTTTAAAATCCGCGGTGCTGTGCATCGCGCGGTTCGAGCTCATCTGCTTGAAACCGTTGTCCCAGAATGCCAAGCCCGTCAGGCCTTTGGTATCGATCTTGGCGAACAGTTTCTTGCCGATCTCGCCATCCATGACGCGATGCAACACGGTGCTGTCGGGGAATATGAAGGGCAGATCGAATAACTCGAATTCGCGTGCACCCATCGGGCCGAACTTGGCCATCGAAGGGGCCAGCATCTGCACGGAGCCGAGCTGCAGCGCCTCCAATTCTTCGCGATCCTTGTATAACTGGCTATTTGGATAAATCTCGACCTTGACCTGCCCTTTGGTCTTTTCTTCGGCAAGCTGTTTGAATTTCTCGGCCGCCCTTCCCTTGGGAGTATCCGGGGCGACGACGTGGCTGAATTTGATGATGATGGGATCGGCGTAAGCCGCAGCCGATAATGACAAGCAGATAATTCCAAACATTGCGGCAATGATTCTCATGGTATCTCCCCGATTGGTTTGTTAGGTCCCGCGCAGACATCATAGAGCGATGGACTTGGTTGCGCAATCACCTTTCGAATCCCGGACGTTTTTCCAATCGGACTGTCGCTACGTGATAGAATTACCGGCTGGGTAAGGGATAAAAGCGTGGTGCGGGGCGCGACCCCGGCATCCGCTGCTGCGTGGTTGTTGCCGCTTTAGCGGCTTTACAACCACGGCGTATTCGTTGCGGGTGCAGCGGATGCCCTTCGAGTCCAGGCGCGAAACACGCAGGTGTTTCGCTTGTTCCGGGCACGAACGAAAAAGGCCCGCTTGCGCGAGCCGATTCATGTTTTGGTGCCCAGAAGAGGACTCGAACCTCCACACCTTGCGGCACACGGACCTGAACCGTGCGCGTCTACCAATTCCGCCATCTGGGC
>JBDTPM010000075.1:0-2268 GCA_039932695.1 Gallionella sp.
CCGGCGCTGTGTCGGGGCGAACTCCGCGCCAGATTTCAAAAGCTACAGCAGCCTGTTCTACCAGCATGCCAAGTCCATCAACCACTCGATCTTTCCTTACGCCCTGCGCGAGTGCGAATCTCATGAACGGCGTCTCGCGCCCGTACATCATGTCGTAGGCCAAAGCGCCGGGAGCGAAGATGGAGGGCGGTAAAGGGATTTCGCTGTCGGTGAGTCCTGCTGAGGTGGCGTTGATGACAACGTCGAATTGTTCCTTCTTGAGGTCACCGAACGCAACAGCTTCAATGGAAAAATGCCGGAATCCTTTGCGTTGAGCGATCGTTTTTTTCAGACCTTCGGCCTTCTTCAAGGTTCGGTTGTAAATCACCATCGGTGATTGAGACGCTTCTAACAGTGGGTGCAGGACTCCAGCTGCTGCACCACCTGCACCGATCAGTAGAATCCGTTTTCCTTTGAGCGGAATATTGAGATTCTGTTCAATATCATTTACCAGGCCCAAACCATCAGTGTTGTAACCGCCGATCTTGTCATCTTTAAAAAGTAGTGTATTGACAGCATCAGGCTCTTGGCCGGATTCCAATGCATCCATTACTTCAAAACCGAAACCATTCGCTATTTTGAACGCCTCGAACTTGAACGGCACGGTGACACTGCAGCCTTTGTAGCCCTCCTTGCGCAGCCGCTCGATGGTGGCGGCGAAGCCATCCAGCGGCGCTTCGATACGCTCGTAGCTGATGTCCTGCCCGGTCTGCTTGGCAAACATCTTGTGGATCTGCGGCGACTTGCTGTGGGCGATGGGGTTGCCGATGACGGCGTATTTGTCGGTCATGATGAGTATGGAACCTCTAGAAATTCGTTTTGCGGGATGAAGCGCAAGGAGCCGCGCAGCGAAAGACGAGGCATATCGCATTGATAGACGCACCCGCAAGGGGTAGGCCGCGCGGTTCCCGTAGCTGAAGCTACGACCGCTGCGCACAGGAATGAGCGAGCACGCGACACCGCGATTCGCCCGAAAAATGGATTTATAGAGGATTCCATTACTCGCTTTCCAGCCTGTCCGACTGAGTGAACGTCCAGGTGCGGGTGATGGTGAGGATGTCGGTGTCCTTGGCGATGCTGGGCGGCAGCGGAGCGTAGGGTGCGGCGAGCTTGACGATGCGCATCGCCGCCGCATCGAGTATGCGCTGGCCGGATGATTTGCTCACTTCTATGCTTTCCACGCTGCCATCCGCGCGTATCGAGACACTGAGCTGCAACTTTCCGTAGAGTTGTTGGCGGCGCGCCTGTTCCGGGTAATTAAGGTTGCCGATGCGTTCCACTTTTACCCGCCAGTCTTCGATGTACTGGGCATAGCGGTATTCCTGAGTTCGAGCGCCGATGAATTTGCGGCGCGGCAACTTTTGATAGGCATCCCAATTCTTGTTGATCTGTGCTTCAAGGCGTGCGATCTCCAGGCTCTTCTGTACCAGATCCTCGCCGCTGGCGGCAGCGTTGACCTTTTGCTTCTTGAGCTCCGGTATCACTACGGTGTGATCGCTCTTTTGCCTGGTCAGCATCCGCTTGGTTTCCTCCTCCAGTTCGGCGAGGCGTTTGCTGCGTTGCTCGGGAATGAACTGGCGGTCGTCGCGTATCGTGGGCAGCGGGGTTTTTGCCCGCCGGTCATCGGCGGTATTGCCGCCGCCATCCAGATTGGCTTGCGCCAGCGCGTCGGCCTTGGATGGCCTGGATTTTGACTTGCTGTTGACGAGGACGACTTGCAACGGTTGCATCAGGCTTGCCGTGCTGCGCGGATCGGGCAACACCAGCGCGATGCCGAATAGCGCGAAAACGTGCAACGCGATCGAGAAGGCCATCGATAATGACAGGGATCTCCTGATAGGCGAAGGCCAACTCGGGAACACGGCTGAGAAGGCGGTCAGCAAATCGCGTCCTCTACCGTCGCGACGAAGCGCGTCTGCACGTTCAGGTCCAGCAGGTCGATCGCGGTTATGGCCAGGAGTACGCGGGAATTGGCGGGCAATTCCGGCAGCGATGGGGCACGGAAGGTCAGCGGGATACCATCAAGCTTCACCAGGTTTTCGCGCAACACGATGGCAGCAACAACCAATTCGCGCAGCGATTCATTCGCCCCCAGAATCAATGATTGCTTTTCTCGTTCGTCCCCCAGCATGCTTGCGGGATAACCAGCGACTTGCCCATTGTTTATTGATGGGCTAGTCGAATGGCTATAACCAATGACTTGCCCAGCGTCTTTTGCTGGGTTAGTCA
>JBDTPM010000076.1:0-6125 GCA_039932695.1 Gallionella sp.
AGACCATCGCGCAGATCGAGCTATACACCCGCACCAAGGACTACCCGATCGGCGTGTACACCTTGCCCAAGCATCTGGACGAAAAGGTCGCGCGCTTGCAACTGACCACATTGAATGCGCAACTGAGCACGCTGACCGACCAGCAGGCCGCTTATATCGGTGTGCCCAAGGAAGGTCCATACAAGTCTGATCATTACCGTTATTAAACTGCAGGCATGCCTTCCGCCCGCAATGAGTTCGTTGATTACGTGGCGGAGCTGATGGCTGGCTGGGCTGCGGTTTCGTTACGCAAGATGTTCCGCGAATATGGTCTGTACCGCGAAGGATCGATGTTCGCGCTGATCGCGGACGATCAGCTCTACTTCAAGGCTGATATGGGCAATGAATCGCAGTTCGAACGGGCGGGCAGCCACCCGTTCGTTTACATCAGCCAGACGCGAACCGTGCAGATGTCCTACTGGCCGGCACCGGATGACAGTCTGGAATCTGCGGCTGAAATGGCGGGCTGGTGTCAATCCGCTTATGCTGCTGCATTGCGTGCGCAGGCGGAAAAAGCGGGCAGATCCGGAAAAGGGAAACACAAATGAAACTGCAAATCGAATTATTGTTGATCTGGATACTCAATGCGCTGGCGCTGCTCGCAGTGGCCAATTTCGTGCCTGGCATCCACGTTGATGGTTTCACCGCCGCCCTGATCGCGGCGTTTTTCCTGGGACTGGTCAACACCCTGATCCGTCCGCTGTTGCTGCTGCTGACCTTGCCGGTCACGCTGCTCACGATAGGACTGTTCATCTTCGTGATCAACGGGCTGTTGTTCTGGTTCGTCGGCTCGATACTCAAGGGATTTTTGGTGGACAGTTTCTGGCACGGCGTATTGGGTTCTGTCCTGTACAGCATATTTTCCTGGGCGCTGTCCGCGGCAGCCGCACAACTGATGAGGAAACCATGAACAAGCCGGTGTACAGTTTCGAATTCTTTCCACCGCAAACGCCCGAAGGTGTGGAAAAGCTCGCCGCCACGCGCAAGCAACTGGCGATGTTAAAACCGGAATTCTTCTCGGTGACGTTCGGTGCGGGCGGCTCCACGCAGGAGCGCACGCTGGAGACTGTGCAACAGATCAAGGCCGAAGGCTATAAAGCAGCGCCCCATCTGTCCTGTGTGGGCTCAACGCGCGAAAACATCCGTGGCATGCTGAACACATACAAGGATATGGGCATCAAGCGTATCGTGGCGCTACGTGGCGATTTGCCCTCCGGCATGGCGAGCATCGGCGAGTTCCAGTACGCCAACGAACTGGTGTCATACATACGTGCACAAACCGGCGATCACTTTCACATCGAAGTGGCGGCCTATCCTGAATTTCACCCGCAGGCAAGATCGGCTCATGACGACATCCTCAACTTCAAGCGCAAGGTCGCTGCCGGGGCGAATTCCGCGATCACGCAATATTTCTACAACGCCGACAGTTATTTTTATTTTGTCGATGAATGCCGCAAGCTGGGTGTCACCGTTCCGATCGTGCCAGGCATCATGCCTATCGTGAGATTCACCCAACTGGCGCGTTTCTCCGATGCCTGCGGCGCCGAGATCCCGCGCTGGATGCGCCGCACGCTGGAAGGTTATGGCGACGACAGCGCATCGGTGCAGGCATTCGGTTTGGATGTGGTTACGCAGCTTTGCGAGAAACTGCTAAAGGGCGGCGCGCCCGGATTGCATTTCTACACGCTGAACCATGCTGGGCCATCGCTGGAAATCTGGAAACGCCTGGGATTGAAATGAACATGTTGCGCAAAGTAATTATTCCTTCCCCATTTAGGGGGAAAGTTAGGATTGGGGTGAAATCGTTGATCCATACTCCTACCCCCTCCCTAACCCTCCCCCTGATGAAACAACTAGCCATTCGACTAGGTTGGCAAAAGACACCAACCAAGTCGCTGGTTATGCGAGGGGGAGGGAATTGGTTTAGTTGTGCTAAATTTTGCCTATGAAATCCCCTGAACTTTTATTACCCGCCGGCACGCTGGACAAGATGCGCACCGCCTACGCCTTCGGCGCGGACGCGGTGTATGCCGGGCAGCCGCGCTACTCTCTGCGCGCGCGCAACAACGAATTTCAACTGGAAGAATTGCAGACCGGAATTCAAGAGGCGCACACACTCGGCAAGAAACTGTTCGTCGCCAGCAACCTGATGCCCCACAACGCCAAGGTGAAGACCTACATGGCCGACATGGAACCGGTGATAGCGATGAAACCGGACGCGCTGATCATGGCCGACCCCGGCCTGATCGCGATGGTGCGCGAGCGCTGGCCTGAAGTCGATGTGCACCTCTCGGTGCAGGCCAACACCGTCAATTACGCGGCGGTAAAATTCTGGAAGTCGCTCGGACTGACCCGTGTGATCCTGTCGCGAGAACTGTCGCTGGACGAGATCGAAGAGATACGACAAGCATGTCCGGACATCGAGTTGGAAGTGTTCGTGCACGGCGCGCTGTGCATCGCCTATTCCGGGCGCTGTCTGCTTTCCGGATACTTCAACCACCGCGATGCCAACCAGGGCGCCTGCACCAACTCCTGCCGCTGGGATTACAAGGTGGAGGGAGCCTGCGAGAACAGCACCGGCGACATTGAGAAAATTGACTTCGACTTCGACAAGGCGTTGAGCGACAGCGCGCTGTCCGACTGCGGCTCGCAGCCGCGACACCCGCTGGCCGACAAGGTCTATGTCATCTCGCGCCAGGACCATCCGGGCGAGCTGATGCCGGTGATGGAAGATGAGCACGGCACCTACATCATGAACTCCAAAGACCTGCGCGCGGTCGAGCATGTCGAGCGGCTGGTAAAGATCGGCATCGACTCGCTCAAGGTCGAAGGCCGCACCAAGTCCATCTACTACGTGGCGCGCACCGCGCAAGTGTATCGCCAGGCGATCGACGATGCGGTCAAGGGTCGCCCGTTCAATCTGGAGCTGCTGGGCGCGCTCGATGCGCTGGCGAACCGCGGCTACACCGACGGCTTCTACGAACGCCACCACACCCATGAACAGCAGAATTATATGCGCGGCCACTCCGAAAGCACGCGCCAGCAATACGTCGGCGACATCGTCAGTTGCGAGAACGGCATCGCCGAGATCGATGTGAAAAATAAATTCCAGGTTGGCGACAAGCTGGAGATCGTCCACCCCTCCGGCAACCGCATCGTCGAACTCGCCGAGATAAAAAATCTGGCGGGCGAAGCACTCAGCGTCGCGCCGGGCAGCGGACATCGTGTGCGGATACCGCTGCAGGGTCAGCTGGCGAAGGGCATGGTGGCGCGATTTATCTGATCGCCACCAAAACAGGCATGAGCATTCGTTCAATCAACGCATTCATCATGAAATACCTGCGCTCCATCGAGATGGTCGGCGTGCTGATGCGCATCTTCAGTTTCAGTCTGGTCAGCTGGCTTGGCCCGGCCAGCCCCTTCCTGTTCGTTTGGATTTTTAACACCATAGATGCCATCATGCTTTCCTGGTGCTCTGCGTTGAAAAAAGATCAGGCCTACACTTTGTTGAATGTGTTCTGGATTATGATAGGTGTGATCGGCATACTACGGGCCGGAAACATCATCCATTAACAAGAACTGTCGCCATGATCCTCTCCACTCTCGCCAACTCCGACCGCTACGCCGCACTGCATCCATTGTTCCCGCGCGCATTCGATTACATCCGCAACACCGATCTGTTTTCGCTCGCGCCGGGAATTTATCCCATCGTCGGTGATGATCTGTTCGCCATTGTCGAGCGTATGCCGGGGCGCACGCGAGCAGAGGCAAAGCTGGAGTGCCACCGTCGTTACATCGACATCCAGTTAGTGCTGGAAGGTACCGACGAAATGGGCTGGAAGCCGCTGGGAGATTGCCACAAACCGGTGAGCGATCACAATGCGGAGCATGACATCCGATTCTTCAACGATGCGCCTGCTGCCTGGATCGCCACACCGCCGGGCGCGTACTGCATCTTCTTCCCGGACGATGCGCATGCGCCTCTGGTGGGCGAGGGAATCATACGCAAGGTGATATTTAAAATAGCACTCTAAAATCGGCAAGATCGCGGTGGAGTGAAGCAGATTTCCGGTCGATACAAATGCGGCAGCAGCGTTACCACGGACGAACGGTGATTACGGGTTAAAACGAAATTTTGACACCGACATGCACGCCTTCGTCCAGCGTCACATCACCTGAAGATTTCAGGTTGAATTTGATCTTGCGATACCCGACATAGACATCCGCCTGTGGTATGACCTCATAATCCAGCTTCACGCCGGTTTCAATATAGCGGTCGGCATCGCCAAAAGTGACGATATTCGGGGACAGATACAGCTGCCCGGTAATGCCAAAGCGTGAATCGGAAAGTGGGGCAAAGCGCACCAATCCCCCGATTGCCAGAGCACTGGCATTATTGTTTTGCGACTTGGCGATCAAACCCTTCATACCGACTCCAACAGTGACCCCCGGGGCATTTTTTCCCATCTCGTCCTGCACCAATATCCCCAAATCTCCGAACGAATTGTTCTTGTTGGTGTATAGATAACCCATGTGGAGTTCGGCTCTACCCAGAGTGTCGCGTCCCATCGAGGCCCTGTACTGAAATTGTGCACTGCTGTCGCGGAAGTTGATATCGACTGCATCAGCCAGTGCAGAGGTGCTGACAGCGACAAGGGTAAGCGCAAGAATGCGGCGCAAGAACATGACTTCTCTCCTAAAATAATCCACGAAGGTTGAACCGGGGAAGTATTGACTGCTGTGTGACGACAGTCCGCCAGTGACACGCAAGACTGCAACTTCCGGCTTTGACTTTGGCAAGCATACCACAGACGATAGCGATAGCGAACAAACTGCATATGCGCTGCAAGGCTCTATTCTAGGGGCAGGCAGACACAAATGCCCGCGCGCTCAAACCTCCTGATCAAACACCACATCCCCTTCGGGTACATGCTGGCCGAACCGGATGCCTTTGAAATCGAACAGCTCGCTGTCGAGCAAATGCGAAGGCGCGACATTCTGCATCGCTGTGAAGATGGTCTGGCTGCGCCCCGGATATTCACGTTCCCATGCGGTCAGCATCTCCTTGATGTTCTGGCGTTGCAGATTTTCCTGTGCGCCGCACAGGTTGCACGGGATGATGGGGAATTTCATGGTGCGGGCAAAACTGGCAATGTCTTTCTCAGCGCAATAAGCCAGTGGGCGAATCACCACGTGGTCGCCCTTATCCGTAACCAGCTTCGGTGGCATAGCCTTGAGTTTTCCGCCAAAGAATATATTTAGAAATAGCGTCTCTATCATGTCGTCACGATGGTGTCCTAATGCGATCTTGTTCGCACCCAGTTCTCCGGCCACGCGATAGATGATGCCGCGACGTAAACGTGAGCAGAGTGAGCAGGTGGTTTTGCCTTCTGGAATTTTTTCCTTGACGATGGAATAGGTATCCTGGGTTTCGATGTGATATTCAACGCCGAGTTGCTTAAGATAATTCGGTAATACCTCCACCGGGAAACCCGGCTGCTTCTGGTCGAGATTCATGGCGACGATGCGAAAATCAATCGGCGCGCGTTTACGCAGGGTGAGTAAAATATCCAGTAGCGTATAGGAATCCTTACCGCCAGAGAGACACACCATCACGCTGTCGCCGTCTTCGATCATATTAAAATCGGCGATTGCTTTGCCCACCTGATGTTCCAGGCGTCCTTTGAGCCGATTGAAATTGGTAGAGTGATGCTCGAAGTGTATAGGTTGGAAAATGTCGTTCATCGTTCAGTTGTTAAAAAGTTTGGCTCACACGATAATCTTATGCCGCATGATTCTACCAGTCATGCATTGCAGGGAACATAGAATTCAGCAATAGGTGCTTGGCATATTTGCCCGCCATAAACACGAGGGTGCCCTTTAATGAGTAGAAGAATCAACGTTCTTTTCGTGTGCATGGGTAACATTTGCCGTTCCCCTACGGCAGAAGCAGTGTTTCGTCATTATGTGGAAAATGCCAATTTGTCTGACCATATTTTGATCGATTCGGCGGGAACGCATGATTATCATGTTGGCGATGCGCCTGATATGCGGGCACAACGTTCGGCGCAGCAGCGCGGTTATGA
>JBDTPM010000077.1:0-13968 GCA_039932695.1 Gallionella sp.
CGTGGAACAATTCGTTCTTGAATTGTTCCTGCAGGTCGCCCTTGTCGGCGAGCTCTTCTTTCCATTCCAGTATCTGGCGCAGCCAGGCGATCTTCTCGTCGAAGCGCGTATCGGATTTCACGCCTTCCTTGTAGCGCCAGTGCGCGGCGACACCGAGTTCGGAATGCTGGTGCATCTCGCGGGTGCGTATCTGCACCTCCAGCGCGAGGCCGCGCGGACCCATCACGGCGGTGTGCAGCGAGCGGTAGTTGTTGCTTTTGGGGTGCGCGATGTAGTCGTCGAATTCGCTTTCGATCGGCGGCCACAGTTCATGCACCAGGCCGAGCGCGGTGTAGCAGCCTCTGATGCCATCTACCTTGCTTTCATCAATGAGTATCCGCACCGCGCGCACGTCGTACAGCTCGCTGAAGTCGATATGTTTGCGCTTCATTTTGTTGATGATGCTGTAGATGTGTTTGGGGCGGCCGGTCACTTCGGCGGGTATGCCGGCCTGACTCAACACCTGCTTGAGCTGCGATACCACATCGGCGATGTACTGTTCGCGGTCGGCCCGGCGTTCATCCAGCAGCTTCGCGACTTGTTTGTACAGCTCCGGTTCGAGATAACGCACCGAGAGGTCTTCCAGTTCCCACTTGAGTTGCCACACGCCGAGACGGTTGGCCAGCGGCGCAAAGAGACTGCGGGTCTGCTGTGCGATCAGCTTCTGCTGCTCGGCGCTTGCCCCCGACAGATGACGCAAGGTCTGGGTGCGTTCGGCCAGTTTGATCAGCACCACGCGGATATCTTCCACCATCGCCAGCAGCATCTTGCGCAGGCTTTCGATCTGCTGCGCGGCTTCGTCCTTGTTCTTTTTGTTCTGATGGGGCATCTCGCTGAACTGTTCGATCTGTTCCATCCGCGAAATGCCCTCGACCAGAACTTTCACATTGGCGCCGAAATCCTTGGCGATCTTTTCCTGCCAGTCATCCAGATATTCGGGCGCCGCATGCAGGATGGTGGCGGCGATCGTCTCATGGTCCATGTGCATGTCCGCCAGAATGACAGCCGAACCAAGTGCGTGCTGTATCAACGGTGTGCCGGACAGTTCGACTTGACCGGCATAGAGCGCCTCGGCCAATTCGCATGCGCCGCGTATCACCGCGACTTCTGTGGGAGCAAATGCTTTCGATATGGTATCAAGCAAGGTCCGTATGATCTCGGTCGATGCGGATGATTTTTGAGGGATGAGAGCCATGGGGCATTATGGCAGATTGTTCTTTAGGCTGATTTACCCAAACCTCTCCCAGCCTCCCCTTATCAGGTAAGGAGCAGGTTCGGCTCTCTCTCCCTGACTGCGAAAGAGTCGCTGCATAGCAGCGGGATGCCTCTGGCGTATCTCTTGCGGGTACAAGGGGGCATGGAGGGGGTTTGTGATTAATAAACAACTTTGGATATTGTATCTATAAGTATTTGCACGGACAGGCCGGATCACTGGTTTGAGTAGCGCATTAAAAACTCGACCATCCTCTTGCGTACATCTTCGTTACTCAGTGACTGGGCATGTCCCGCATCCGGGACGATCCATAGCTCTTTCGGCTCGCCGGCTCGTTCTAGAAGTTGCCGGGAATGGTGAGTTGGAACGACTACATCTTGGTCGCCGTGTATCAGCAGCAGCGGCAGGGGGCTTATCGAGGCGACCGAGGCGGCGGGGGAATAGTCGTCGTCGACGGTTAGCCATGGCAGCCATTGGAGCGGCCAGGTGAGGAAAAATCCGGCAAGTTTCTCATTGACGATCTGGCGGTAATCGAAAAATGAACTGTCGATGACGACAGCGCGGATGTTTGCACGATATGCGCTGTGCGCTGCGTAATAGATGGCGAGCGAGCCGCCGAGGCTTTGTCCGAAGATGACGATGCGGTTTGGATCGACGCCTTTGTGCACAAGCAGGCTGTGCATGGCCGCATCGATATCGAGCTGCATTCCAGCAAGTGTCGGCGTTCCATCCGAAGCGCCATAACCACGATAATCGAGGGCGAGAACATTGAAACCTTCAGACGGTAGCCACGCAACGTTACGGAAATGGGTGCTGATGTTTTCGGCGTTGCCGTGCAGGAATAATATCGTTGCCTTTGCCTTTCCTCCATCCGTGTTTCCATCTTTATCTTTGGCAGGAAGGAACCATGCATTGAGCGATGTGCCGTCCGCCGCCTGAAAATTTTCTATCTTGTATTCGATACCGTGCCGTTCCGGTGTGTCGATCAGCAAACTGTGGGGATGGAAAAACAGCTGGGTGCAACCAGAGAATGGCACGGCAAACAGCACAATGAGCAGGAGCAATCCCGGAGCTTTCGTGTCAAGTGCGCGCATATTAAAAATAGAATAACATCGACACCGAGCCGCTGTTGTAGGTTTTTTGCAATTCGCGGCTGCGCGCGACATCCACACGCAGCGCGCTATCATTGCCAATTGCGACGCGCTGTTCCAGGCCTGCTGTCACGGGCGTATCGCGCTGACCAAGAAAGTATCGCAGGCTGCGCGCGTAGCCATGCATACGCCAGCGCGGGGTAATGTCGAACAGTATGCCCGCGCTTGCTCCGGCACCTAGCGCATATCCGTTTTCCAGATTCTTGTTGAAACGCGAGCTACCATCGAACAAGGCGTAACACAGCGCGGTGTTGTTCTGGTTTGACCAAGCTCCTCCTGCCCCTCCATCCAGCGAAAAAGCCAGCGGTTCGCCGCCATTTGCAGTGCGCACCCGTTGCCATCCCGCTGCGATTTTCCATGACATGGACTGGAAAAAATCATCGCGCGGTGTCAGCGACAGGATGTTGACCGGCGTGAATCGCTCAACCCGGGTCGTGCCGAAATCGTAATGGCGCAGCGCGAGACTGAAAAATTCTATTTGTGCACCGCGTGCGTAACCACCATCAGTATCAAGAATGTCGTGGTATGTGGCGCGCGCCTGTAGCTCCTGAAAATTATTTTTCCCCCTTCGGCCAACCCCGAGGGTGACGCGGGATGAGCCATGCCCCTGATCCGGACGGACTGTCGGCACTGTGACATCCGGTGTCTGGGCGACTGCGTCCAGATCACTTCGTGCGGTGAGCAACTCGCGCGCAAGTATGGCAGGATCGGCCATGTCATTTTGGCCGATGGTGCGCCGGTAGCTGACGTAATCCTGGCCGGTTTCAAGCACTGCGGCAACGCGGTCTCCGGGAAGTGCAGTTAGCTCGGAATCATTTACTGAAATGCGCCGTACACTCAAATCCTTCACGATCTTGCGCTCTTGCGCGTTCAACAGTTTCAGACTGTGATGAAGCAAAGTGGCATTTGATGGGCGATATACGACTTTCCTCAACAGTTCGGGGCGACGGGTGATTGCGCGTACCGTATCGGCGGGGATTACTCCCCAGCGGAACTGGCCAGTGAAATCCAGTTCCGGTCTTGCGACCTGGAGCAGGCCCAGCAGATGGTACGAACAGTTTTCGTCAAAGAAAAAATACTGGAAATAGGCGGATCCCAGTTCCCAGGCGTGCATCAGGACCCGGTCGACTTCTTCGGGGGTAAGATTCAACTGGTATTCCCACAGATCGCGATTCTCAAGATCACTATATTCGCGGACCTTGACATAGTAAGGCAGAATCGAAAACGCACCGGGATACCCGCCTAACAGACCGTTCATTGCAAACAACAGGCCATTTGATTCGTTGGTGTTGGCGGCGAAGTTGACGGCATATGCAAGCAGCCGGGTATGCTCGTCCTGGTCTTTCGCATCCACCCGCATCAAGGTATGGCCGTACATCGATGAAGGGCTGTTGAGATATGCAGACGCAAATATGAGCGTCAATCCGCTCGGGTCAAGTGCGGCATGCCACTGGTTGTAGCGCTTGCATTCCTTGGGTGGCAGCCGTTGCGTATCAAACGCCAGTCGCTCATTCAGCCATGCGTATCGCGCCACGAACAAGCACTGGGGATTTTGCTGCTCGTTGCTCTCTTCGATGTCAGAGTAAAAGCTCGCGAGCGTGGCTTCCAGCTCTGATTGCGGATTATTTTTTCCGTCGGGCGCGTTGTAAAACAGCGGGCTGTCGACCAGGCCGTGGACACTAGAGGATATAAGGTTGGGCGCGAAATGTAACAACTTTTTCCATTCCGGCCGTTCTGCGAGCCTGAGTTGCTTCGATTTGGCAATCAGCTCCGCAAGGTATGCGCTATCCGCCGTGGCGAATGCGGGAGCCTGGAACAGGAATAGCACCGCGAAGACAACTACCCATATCGCGCGCATTTGCCATTTCGAAAACATTTATCAGGATTATTAGGTAAGAAAAAACCCAGTGGTGCAACCACTGGGTGTCGGTGACCTGCGTTGGTGTTACAGCGCGGTCTGATAACGCGACAGAGTCGCATCCGAGGCCAGCACCTCGCGCAACGCGACGACTACTTGCTCAGTCGCGACGCTCTCGGTGGTGAAGATGCGTGCCACGTTGTCCTTGGCCAGACGGTTGAATGCGACTTGATCCTGTGCTTCAACGCCAAGCAGATGTGACAATGCGGCTAGTGTCTCGCCGCGTCCGACCGACATGTCGCGAGCCAGCTGATCTTTGTTGTTTTCGATGAACATTGCAGTCTTCATGTTCGAGGTCACCACGCCATCACTGGTGCAGCCCAGGGTGCCGGTGGTAATACCGAAGGTCTGGTTACCCGAGATACCGTTGGTTGTGATAGCCAGTACCTGTGGGGCAATACCTTTCTGTCCCTTGAATACCATGGAGCCAACGCCGCATCCGCCGACGTTATCTGCGGCCATTGCCAGTGTTGGAAATGCTGCGATAAAGGATAATATTGTTAAATGCTTTTTCATGTGAACCTCCCGCAAAGTTATAGAAAAAATCGCCTGATTAACGTTCAATAAGCTAGTTGGACGTCGAATAGTTTATACAGCCTTACTCAAAGTATTGTCAATGAGCTGATTTTATTTCTGCGGGGCTCGGCTGATTCGCCAGTCAGCCCAGCACTTTCCACAACAGCTTGGTCGCCAAAGCGATCAGCAGCACGGCAAACAGTTTGCGCAGCAATCCGATCTTCATGTGATGGGTGGCCTTTGCGCCGAGCGGTGCGGTGATGACGCTGGCGAGAGCGACCCAGAATAATGCGGGCAGGTAGACGAAGCCGAGGGTGTGGTCGGGCAGGGCGGGGTTGTTCAAGCCGGTGAGGATGTAGCCAACCGTGCCGCCAACAGCGACCGGAAAGCCGACCGCGGCGGAAGTCCCGATCGCATGCCTGAGCGAGATATTGCACCAGACCAGGAACGGGACGACGATGGTGCCTCCGCCGATGGATACCATGCTGCTCAGCCAGCCGGTGAGTATCCCGGTCATCGTCATGCCGGCAGCGCCGGGCAATTGGCGGGAAGCATGCGGGCGAATGTCGATCAGGATCTGTGCCGCCACGAAATACACGAACAGCGCGAAGAACATCCCCAAAAAATGCGGTGAGATGCTGGTGGCAAACACCGCACCTATGCCGGTGCCAAGCAGGATGCCGGGAGTGATGTTGCGAACCACGCGCCAGTTTACCGCGCCATGCCGATGGTGTTGGCGCATGCTGGACAGAGAGGTGAACAGGATGGCTGCCATCGAAGTGCCCAGCGCAAGATGCAGCAAGTGTTCGGCAGGAAAGCGCTGTTCATCGAACAGCAACATCAGCACCGGCATGATGATGATCCCGCCGCCGATGCCGAACATTCCGGCCAGATATCCGGCGATTGCGCCGAGGGCGAGATAGGCAAGAAGCCAGTCAAAGCTGAACATCATGAGGTTTTGTCATTCCCGCGAAAGCGGGAACCTAGCGATTTAATTAAACTGGATTCCCGCTTTCGCGGGAATGACGGATTAGTTGTAACTCTCATTTAGCTAAACGTTCTGTGATGAACGCCCACTCGGCAGGGTCGAGCGGGGTGATGGACAGGCGGTTGCCGGTTTGCAGCGTACGCATCCGTGACAGCTCAGGGTGACAGCGCAATTCGCTGATGGAGATCAGCGCGATTTTCTTCACCAGTTGCACATCCACATTGAACCAGCGCGGTTGTTCCTGCGTGGCCTTGGGGTCGAAGTACTTGCTGGTGCGCTTGAATTGCGTGGCATCGGGATAGGCGGTGCTGCTGACTTTGGCGATGCCGGCGATGCCCGGTTCCTTGCAGTTGGAGTGATAGAACAGCACGCCGTCGCCGACCTTCATCTGGTCGCGCATGAAGTTGCGTGCCTGATAATTGCGCACGCCGTACCAGGCCACGGTCTGCTTGGGTAGCTTGGCGAGGTCGTCGATACTGCAATCGGTAGGTTCGGATTTCATCAGCCAGTAGCGCACGGGCACCTCTCAAAATCAAAATTTCTTTGCCATACGGCGTTGCGCCCAAAAAATCTTGCTTACATATCCCACCATATGCGGCGCTGCGATTTTTTGTGCGCGCCTTGTCTGGCTTTGAAATATTGATTTTTAGAAGCACCCGTAGGCACGAATAAAAAGTGCGACCCGAAAAGGTCGCACTGGAATAGAGCCCCCCGCCTGTGCCGTTGACTCAACGTCTTGAACCTTGGTTCAAGAAGGCCGGTTACCAGTTACATCAGGTACATCCGCAAGGGACGCGCACAACAGTAACATCAAGGATCGCGGCCTAAGCCTTAGCTTATGGGTTCAAAGAATTATGAGCCTGACGAACACCGCAGGGGACAAATCAGAACAGCGTGTCTTGTTCGGCTAAAGCCTCATCGATCGCTGCCTGCATGGAATTCATTCTACGCGTAAAGTCGGCAAGGTCAACACCTCGCCCGACTTTCATGCCGAGCAACTCGTGTGTGATGTTCAGAGCCGCCATCAGCGCGATGCGCTCGACACTGGCGATCTTGCCGGTCTCGTGGATCTCGCGCATCTTCTTGTCCAGATAGGCCACCGCATCCATCAATTCGGCGCGCTCTTCTTCGGGGCAGGCGATGCGTAATTCTCTGTCGAGAATCTTGACGTCCAGGGTTTTGATCGCGCTGTTCATGTCTGGTCTTCGGGGAGGGTAAGTAGTAACTTTTCCAGGCGGGCTTTCGCGGTTGCCAATTTGTCAGTGTGTTGACGATTGTTGCTGAGAGCGTGCGCTAACTCTTGGCGTAATTGGTGATTTTCGGAACGCAGCTTGCCGCTGACCTGTATCAGTTGCGCAAGTTTACCCTCCAGGGCGGCCAATTCGTTCTCCATGTGATGACTATAGTTTGAAAAGTGCTGATAAGTCAAACGGTAAGAAGGTCTTGTGCATGCTATTTGTAGGGGGTGGCAAATTTTGGATTTGCAGGGTTCCAACAACTTTGTGGTAAAGTGCCCGCCGCTTTGAGGTGCTCATCTGGATAGGATGAGTTAAACGGGAAGCAGGTGCGGGAACAATGGTTCCCTATGCCTGAGCTGCCCCCGCAACGGTAAGCAAGTGCGGATTTGCCAATATGCCACTGTGAGAAATCATGGGAAGGCGGCGGATCAAGACTTGTGAGCCCGGATACCGGCCTTGAGCATAAGTCGGGAAATGCTGCGGGCGGCGCATGGACGGTGGGTTGGCTGACTGTGCAAGTCAGCCAGCACTTCCCTCCTGCTGTTCGTGGTATTTCCTGTGTTTAAACATTCCAACGGGGAACCTTGGAATTTACTCAGGAAAAATCTCAATGAAACAGCAGAAACTTCTCGCCGCCATTTTGTGTGCGGCTACCTCACTGGCTTGCGCAACAGAAGAAAATACCCCGCTCGATCTTCTCATTGTCACGGGAACTCGAATCGAGCAGCCGCTCAAGCAATCGTTATCCCATACCACAGTCATTACCCGCAAGGAGATTGAAGAATCGCAAGCGGTGGATGTCGCCTCTGTTCTGAAGAATCTCGCGGGTGTCGAGTTCTATCAATCTGGGGGCACGGGCAAACAAAGCAGTTTGTTTTTGCGCGGAACCAACTCCAGCCACGTGCTGGTATTGCTGGATGGGGTACGCATCAACTCTGCTACTACCGGCGCGACAGCGATAGATCAACTGATGCTGGATCAGGTCGATCACATTGAGGTAGTGCGCGGCAGCGTCAGCAGCCTGTACGGTTCGGAAGCGATTGGCGGAGTGATCCAGATATTCACCAAGCGCGGTAAGGGCGAACCGGCATTTAATGTCAGCGGCGGCGTCGAGTCGCATAACACGCAGCGGCTGGCTGCCGGGTTCGGCGGCGAGGCGGGCAGCACGGCGTTTAATGTGCAGGTGTCGAAATTCAAGACCGCCGGTGTTTCCGCTATCAAGCCTGGCATCGTGCCCACGGTGAACCCTGACAACGATGGCTATGACAACACCAGCCTGTCCGGCAATGTGCGTCATGCGTTTAACCTGGACAACAGCCTCACTGCATCGGTGTTTCAGAGTCGTGGCGATGTGCAGTATGACAATGCTTTCGCGCTGGCCACAACAGATGTCAATACCAGCAAATCCACGCTCAGCAAATTTGCTGTGATTTCGGATAACCGTTTCAGCGACACCTGGCAAAGCAAATTGCAATTGGCGCGAGGGACGGATGAATACAAGGATTACCTCAATGGTATGCAAAGTTCCGCCATCAAAACCGACAACCGCCAGATCGGTTGGCAGAATACCCTGGCCGTGAGTGCTTTCGGCAGTGTGTTGCTGGGGCTGGAGAATCTGAATCAGCAAGTGACCAGCACAACCGCTTATACCCAAACTACGCGCAAGGTGAATTCATTGTTTGCGGGCTATACCGGCAATTACATCGCACATCAAGTACAGGCCAATCTCCGACAGGATCGTTATTCGGATTTCGGTGCGGCGAACACCGGGTTGCTGGGCTACGGATATGCGATGAATGATGCATGGCGCGTGACGGCCAGCATCAGTACGGCATTCAAGGCGCCGACCTTCAACGATCTGTACGGGCCGACCGGTTGGGGTAGCAATCCTGATCTGCGTCCGGAGCGTTCGCGCAATATCGAGATCGGCTTGCACTATGCGGCGGATGGGCAGCGTGTCGATGCCGTGTATTTTGATAACCGCATTCGCAACCTGATCGAGGCCGATAGCACATGGACGATGCAGAATCTCAGTGCGACCCGCAGCGATGGAATCGAACTCAGCTATGCCGGGCAGTTCGGCGATACCGGGGTGAAGGCCGCGCTGACTTCGCAGAATCCGCGTGATGCCAACACGGGGCAAGCCTTGTTGCGCCGCGCGAAGTTATTTGCCAATCTGGGCATGACGCAACAACTCGGAAATTGGAAAGTGGGCGGCGAATGGCAATACTCCGGCACGCGTGAGGATTATGACATCAACACTTTTGCGCGCACCACATTGGATAGCTACAACGTGGTGAACATCACCGCCCACCATGACCTCAGCAAGCAGCTCAAGCTGGCGCTGCGCGCTGACAACCTGTTCAACAGGGATTACATGCTGGCTCATGGCTACAACACCTTGGGCCGCACGTTGTTCGTTGGTTTGAGCTACCAGCAGTAAGTTATGCAAATGGAGGCAAAGGCGGCCGCTTGCGGATTCATTGTGGATTGGAAGAGGCACCGCCTTTGCTTTTCGCCCGGCTTCGTGTACTGTTGCCATCATGAAATCTGACACTCAACCAAGAGGATGCAATGAATAATGCTCAAACCAGAACCGTGGCGATCTTCGCCGCCCTGGCCGCGCTGATGACGGCTACCCGTTTTGATCATTTTGGCTCGGCAGTTTCATTACCGGATGCTTCTTACGCGATATTTTTTCTGGGTGGTTTGTATCTGGCCCGGTCTGCCCGCGTGGCTCTGGCTGCTTTCACCGTTTTGATACTGGAAGCGGGCCTGATCGATTATTACGCGACTTCCGTACAAGGCATCAGCGACTGGTGCATGACCCCCGCCTACTGGTTCCTGATCCCGACCTACGGCAGCCTGTGGCTGATCGGCCGCTGGTTTGCCCGCCGGCAGACAATGAAGGGGCACAGCATGGAAGGCATCGGTTTGATCGGGTTGGCCCTGGTTGCATGGGTGGCCAATAGTTTCGCCTTCATGTTTTCCAACGCCACCTTCTATTTGTTCTCCGAACGTTTCACCGACATGAGCGCGGTCGAATATGCTTCCCGTGTCGCGCAATATTACGGATCGTATGTTTCAGTCGCGCTGCTGTATATCGCGTGTGCAGTCGCACTGCACATGGCATTCGATATCATCCTCAAGAAGCGGGTGCAGACAAGATCCGATGCTGTTTAAGCACCGGATTATCGGCTTTGCCGGCAGCAAGCCGTACCTCTTCCTGATAGAGTGCGCGCCATGAACATGACCAGTACCCAGCTTTATCTGCGCCTGCTCGGCTACGTCAAACCCTATTGGCGGACTTTTGCACTGTCCATCCTCGGCATGGCGGTGACGGCGGCTACCGAGCCGCTGTTGCCGGCCCTGCTGAAGCCCATGCTGGACGGCACTTTCGTCCACAAGGATGAAACCGTCATGCGATGGGTGCCCGTGCTGATCCTGGTGATATTTTTCGTGCGCGGCGTGGCCGGATTCGTCGGTACTTACGCGATCGGCTGGGTCGGCAACAAGGTGGTGATGGATCTGCGCGCCGAGATGTTCCGCAAGTTGCTGTCGTTGCCCACGCGCTATTACGACGACCACGCCACCGGAAATCTCATTTCCAAACTGACCTTCGACGTGGCGCAGGTGACCGCTGCCGCCACCAGCGTGGTGACGATCTCGATACGCGATTCCCTGATCATCGCCGGGTTGCTCGGCTGGCTGTTCTACCTGAACTGGAAACTTACGCTGCTCAGCCTGGTGATGGTGCCGGTCATCGCCCTGGTGCTGCGCATCATCAATAGCCGGCTGCGTACTGCCAGCCGCGATTCGCAGCGCGCGATGGGCGACATCACGCAGGTGATCGAGGAAAGCGTCACTGCGCACAAGGTGGTCAAGCTGTTCGGCGGGCAACAATATGAAAGCGACCGTTTCGGCGAACAGGCGAACCAGGTGCGCCGCCACACGATGAAGCAGGCCATCGCTTCGGCAGCCAATGTGCCCATCGTGCAGATGGTGGCGGCCGCGGCGCTGTCCGTCATCGTCTATCTCGCCACCGTGCAGTCGCGCAGCGATGAGACCACGGTGGGAGGTTTCCTCTCCTTCGTCACGGCGATGCTGATGTTGACAGCGCCGCTGAAGCGGCTCACCAGCGTCAGCGAATTCCTGCAACGCGGACTGGCGGCATCCGAAAGCGTGTTTGAATTGCTCGACACCGACAGCGAGACCGATACCGGAAAGTCCTCGATAGCCCGCGCCAACGGACGGTTGGGATTCGAGCACGTGAGCCTTTCCTATCAGCAGGATGACCGCATGGCATTGCACGATGTCTGTCTGGAGATACCGGCGGGACAGGCGGTCGCGCTGGTGGGCGCATCCGGCAGCGGCAAGAGCACGCTGGCGAATCTGGTGCCGAGATTCTATTTGCCGGGCAGCGGTCGCATCACGCTGGATGGGCATGATCTGTCCGACCTCACTCTGGCCAGCCTGCGTGCCAACATCGCCCTGGTGAGCCAGGAAGTGGTGCTGTTCAACGATACCGTTGCCGCCAACATCGCCTATGGCCAGATGCGCGTCGTGCCGGAAGCGGAGATCATCGCCGCCGCCCAAGCCGCGCACGCGATGGAATTCATCCGCGACATGCCGCTGGGTTTGCAGACGCTGGTCGGCGAAAAAGGCGTTCGCCTCTCCGGCGGCCAGCGGCAGCGCATCGCCATCGCGCGCGCGATCCTCAAGGATGCGCCGATATTGATACTGGATGAAGCGACCTCCGCGCTGGACAGTGAATCCGAACGCCATGTGCAAGCCGCGCTGGAAACCCTGATGCAAGGCCGTACTTCATTGGTCATCGCGCACCGCCTGTCCACGATCGAGAAAGCCGACCGCATCGTCGTGCTGCAAAAGGGCGAGATCGTCGAGACCGGCACGCACGCCGAGTTGCTGGAAAAGGGCGGCGTATATGCGCAGTTGCACCGGATACAATTCTCGGCGGCTCCTGAAGAATAAGTCGAAGTTGGTGTAGGGTGCGTTCCACGGTGTCAATTCCGCCCAACCTCTGGTAGGTGCGGATTGCCTGCCTTTGGTGCACCATGGTGCGCATGGCGCACCCTGCAAAAATCAAACCCACATCCCGCAGAAGGTTGACGTGACGATGACAAAAGTCTAAATTGCGCGCCCTGTATCAACAAACCTTTAGGAGATGAACATGGCAGTACTCGTCGGCAAGGCCGCCCCTGATTTCAACGCTGTTGCCGTGATGGGCAACAACGATTTCAATGAGACATTCAATCTGAAGAAGCATATCAACGGTAAATATGCCGTGGTGTTCTTCTACCCGCTGGACTTCACATTTGTCTGTCCTTCCGAGCTGATCGCATTCGATCACAGGCTGGACGAATTCAAGAAGCGCAATGTGGAAGTGATCGGCGTGTCCATCGACTCGCAGTTTTCCCACTTCGCCTGGAAGAACACGCCGATCAACAACGGCGGCATCGGGCAGGTGCGCTACCCGCTGGTGGCCGACATCAAACACGAGATCTGCAAGGCATATGACGTTGAAGCCGAGGGCGGCGTGGCATACCGCGGCTCGTTCCTGATCGACCGTGCCGGCGTAGTGCGTCATCAGGTGGTGAACGATCTGCCGCTGGGCCGCAACATCGACGAGATGCTGCGCATGGTGGACGCATTGCAATTCACCGAAGAGCATGGCGAAGTGTGCCCGGCCGGCTGGAGCAAAGGCAAGGCAGGGATGGGCGCCTCCACTGAAGGGGTGGCGAAGTATCTGGCGGCTCACGCCAAAGAACTTTAAGCGTATAGCTTTATTTTCTAGAAAGCCACCTATATGGTGGCTTTTTGTTCGTCCCGATTTCTTACAAGGCTGCTAAAATCCGCCGCATGATGATTTAAGGGGGAGTGACCGTCATGCTGATCTGGTTCGTCATTATTTATCTGCTGTTTTCCGTGGGCATCGGCATCTATGCATCGACGCGCGTCCACAACTCCCGCGATTTCGTCGTGGCCGGGCGCAACCTGCCGTTGCCTATCGTGACCGCGACGGTGTTTGCCACCTGGTTCGGTGCTGAAACGGTGCTAGGCATTTCGGCGACCTTCGTCAAGGAAGGATTGGGCGGCGTGGTCGCAGACCCGTTCGGCGCCAGCATGTGCCTGATCATCGCAGGATTGTTCTTCGCGCCGATGCTGTATCGCATGAACATCCTCACCATCGGCGACTATTACCGGATTCGCTATAACCGCACGGTGGAATTGATCATGACCATCTGCATCATGGTCTCCTATCTGGGCTGGGTGTCTGCGCAGGTGACCGCGCTGGGACTGGTTTTCAACATGGTCAGCGGCGGCGCGGTCGATCAGCAGACCGGGATGTACATCGGAACCGCGATCGTGCTCGGTTACACGATGTTCGGCGGGATGTGGTCGGTGGCGCTGCTCGATTTCGTGCAAATGACGGTGATCATGTCGGGCATGCTGCTTATCGCGGTGTTGATCAGCGGGGATGTCGGCGGGGTCGGTCGCGTGATCGACCATGCGCAGGCGGCCGGCAAGCTGCAACTATTCCCGAATGGGGGTTATGAAGCATGGATACCGTTCATCGGCGCGGCCATCACGATGATGCTGGGCTCCATCCCGCAGCAGGACGTGTTTCAGCGCATGACTTCGGCAAAGAACGAAAAGACCGCGGTGCGCGGTACGGTGCTGGGCGGCGTGCTGTATTTCGCTTTTGCGTTCGTGCCGATGTTCCTGGCCTATTCCGCGACGCTGATCGATCCCAAGGTGTACGGCGATATGATAGCGGCCGATTCACAGATGGTACTGCCCAACCTGATCCTGAATCACACGCCGCTGGTCGCTCAGGTGTTCTTCTTCGGCGCGCTGCTGTCCGCGATCATGAGCACGGCATC
>JBDTPM010000078.1:0-2951 GCA_039932695.1 Gallionella sp.
CATCGAACAGGATGCCGATCTGATCCTGTTCATCTATCGCGACGAAGTCTACAACAGCGATTCACCCGACAAGGGCAAGGCCGAGATCATCATCGGCAAACAGCGCAATGGCCCGATCGGAAAAGTGGAACTGGCGTTCCGCGGTGAATACACGCGCTTCGATAATCTGGCGCCGGGAAATTATTGAGTCCACGATATTTGGACGCGATTATTGTTTGAAGCCGAACCAGCTTTCAGATACAATGCGCGCTCTTCAAAACAGGCGCGTAGCTCAGCTGGTTAGAGCACTTGGTCGACATCCAAGGGGTCGTTGGTTCGAGTCCAATCGTGCCTACCAATTAATACCCATCCAGCAATATTGTCGAAACAGAAAAAAGCCGCTTGAAGCGGCTTTTTCCTTGTCTGTGTTCGGACTTGTAGCAGATTCATCTGCGCCTGGTATCTGCCGGCAATTCCACCCGTTTGATCACGCCGCCCTCTGACAGCAATACATAGCCTTTATGCACCTCTTTGACCGTGACACCGGGCACGACTTCCGCATTGGCTCTGATCGCTTGCGCGGATTTGCCGTTGTTCGACAGGATAGCGATACTCTCGGACGGATCGCTGGCGACCACCACCCCTTTTAACTGAAAGTTGCTGGCCGCGGCAAAGGATGAGCGACCGCCCAGCAAACCTGCGGCCGCATCTATCCTCAGTGCAGACTGAGACGGCAGGGGAGGTGTTGCAATCGCCCGCAATGGCGGGTTGAAAAGCTGCATCGCCCAGTATGCAGCCGAAACGCACAGGGCAATGAACAATACAAAAGTGGAGATCAGTGGCCAACGTTTCATTGCATTCCTTTTGTTCGCGTTCCAGGTTAAATAACTCACACTCGTGCTTAGCTTCTACCCTAACCCTAACCCTAACCCTCCCCCTGCATGGGGGAGGGGATTGATGTTAGCGAACCAATTGGTTAATTTCGATGATGGGCATCAGCACCGCCAGCACGATCAGCAGTACCACTACCCCCATCGCCAGTATCAGCGCAGGTTCCAGCAACCCCGCCATGGTCATCGCGCGCCGTTCCAGATCCTGTTCCTGCGCGCTGGCGGCGCGCTCCAGCATCGCCGGCAGTTCTCCGGTGACTTCACCGGCGCGGATCATGTGGATCAGCATCGCCGGGAAATGTTTGTGCACCGACAGTGCCCGCGCCAGGCCGACGCCTTCACGCACGCTGTTGGTGGCTTCCACGACCTGTGCGCGCATCGCGACATTGGTCAGGGTGTCGCGGCTGGTTTGCAACGCGCGCAATATCGGCACGCCGGAACCGGTGGTGATCGCCAGTGTGCTTGCAAAGCGTGCCGTATTGAGGCTGCGTTCGAATCTTCCATACAGCGGGGCGTTAAGCAACCAGGTATGCCAGCGCATCCTGACCGCGGGATCTTTCAATGCGCGGCGCCAGGCGAAAGCCAGCGCGATGACAACCACCAGGACGACCCATCCGTAATTACGCACGAAATCCGAAACGCCCAACATCACCGTGGTCAGGAACGGCAATTTTTGCTTGGTGTTGGCAAACACCGACACGATCTGCGGTACCACATAAGTCAGCAGAAAGATCACGATCAGAAATGCCACCACGGTGACGATGGCAGGGTAGGTGAACGCGAGTTTGACTTTTTGCACCAGCATATTGCGCCGTTCGATATAGTCGGCCAGCCGCGACAGCACCCGCGCCAATTGGCCTATCTGTTCACCGGAAGCGACCAGCGCGCGGTAGATGTCTGCAAAGTCGCGCGGATGTCGCGCCAGTGCATCGGACAGCGATGCACCACCCATCACCTCCGAGCGGATCGAAGCGATCAGGTCCCGTACATAATTTCGTTCGGCTTGTTCCAGCAACGCGGAAAACGCCTGCTCCAGCGGCAGGCTCGCTTCGAGCAGGCTGGCGAGTTGCCGGGTGAACAGAGCCAGTTCGACTGTGGAAAGATGGTCGCCGAATGCGCTGCGTTTGGTCAGTCCAGCCTGGTCGAGTTGGGTTGCGATCGCAGCTACGCTGATCGGCACCAGACCCCGCGCCCGCAGGTCGGAGCGTGCGGCACGCGCGTTGTCGGCATCGACCACGCCTTTTTGGGTAGCGCCGGTCGCATCGACGGCTTCATAGCTGTATGCCGGCATGCCGGTTAATCCTTGGTGACGCGCAACAGTTCCGCCTGCGTCGTCGTGCCATCGGCCAGCCAGCGTTCTCCATCCTCGCGCATCGTGCGCATGCCGGCTTGCTGCGCGGTGGCGCGGATATCGGCTTCGGATGCGCGGTTGTGGATCTGCGCGCGGATCTGTTCGGTGGTCAGCAATAATTCATACACGCCGACCCGGCCTTGATAGCCGGTTTGGCCGCACTTTTCGCAGCCGACTGCTTGCCAGAATTTCCCATCGGGACGCTTGCAATGCGGACATAATTTTCGCACCAGGCGTTGCGCGACTATACCGAGCAGCGAAGATGACAGCAGGAACGGCTCGATGCCCATGTCGAGCAGACGCGTTATCGCTGCCGCCGAATCGTTGGTGTGCAGGGTCGCCAGCACCAGGTGGCCGGTCAACGATGCCTGCACCGCGATCTGCGCGGTCTCCAGATCGCGGATCTCGCCAATCATGATGATGTCCGGATCCTGCCGCAGGATCGCACGCAGCGCCTTGGCAAACGTCATGTCGATGCGCGGGTTGACCTGGGTCTGCCCGATGCCGTTCAGCTCGTATTCGATCGGGTCTTCGACCGTCAGGATATTGGTGCTGCCGCTGTTCAGCCGCGACAGTGCGGCATACAACGTGGTGGTCTTGCCGGAACCGGTCGGGCCGGTGACCAGCACGATGCCGTGCGGCTGTGCGATCAGCTTGTCGAATTGCGCCAGCACATCCGCGCTCATGCCCAGATTCTGCAAGTCGAGCCGGCCTGCTTCCTTGTCGAGCAG
>JBDTPM010000079.1:0-3706 GCA_039932695.1 Gallionella sp.
CCGTTTCGACCGTCAAGTGGTCGTGCCGTTGCCGGATATTCGTGGCCGCGAACAGATCCTGCTGGTGCACATGCGCAAGGTGCCGGTTGCCCAGGACGTGAAGGCCGATATTCTGGCGCGCGGAACACCCGGCATGTCCGGTGCCGACCTGGCGAATCTGGTCAACGAAGCCGCCTTGTTCGCGGCGCGACGCGGCAAGCGTTTCGTCGAAATGGATGATTTCGAGTCGGCCAAGGACAAGATCATGATGGGTGCGGAACGCCGCTCGATGATCATGCCCGAAGAAGAGCGCCGCAATACCGCCTACCATGAGTCCGGCCATGCGGTGGTCGCCAGGTTGTTGCCCAAGACCGATCCGGTGCACAAGGTGACCATCATCCCGCGCGGCCGTGCATTGGGCCTGACCCTGCAATTGCCGACGGAAGACCGTTACAGCATGGACAAGAATCGCATCCTCGATACGATCGCGGTGCTGTTCGGCGGACGTATCGCCGAAGAGATCTTCATGCACCAGATGACCACCGGAGCCTCCAACGATTTCGAACGCGCCACCGATATGGCGCGGCGCATGGTGACGCAGTGGGGTATGTCGGATTCGTTGGGTACGATGGTCTATGGCGAAAACGAGGGCGAGGTGTTTCTGGGGCGTTCGGTCACCACCCACAAGAATATCTCCGAGACCACCATGCAACAGGTGGATGCCGAGATCCGTCGCATCATCGATCAGCAATACGGTCTGGCACGCCGCCTGATCGAAGAGAATCGCGACAAGGTCGAGGCGATGGCCAAGGCCTTGCTGGAATTGGAAACGCTGGATGCCGAGCAGATCGACGACATCATGGCCGGCAATCTGCCTCGTCCACCCAAGCCCAGTCAAAGCACCCAAGTGCCGCCGAAGGATACGGAGCCGACCGCGCCTGCCGCCACGCCTACGCAACCCGCACAGGGCACCTGAAAACGGTGAAATGTGAAAAGTGAAACGTGAAAGGTAAGCAGCCGGATATTACGTTTCGCATTTCACGTTTCACCTTTCACTCAAATGCAACTCCACTGCGGCACTTTCCAACTCGACCTCTCCCGTCCGCTGGTGATGGGCATCATCAATGTCACGCCGGATTCATTTTCCGATGGCGGGCAGCATCTGCAATATGTTGACGCGCTGGTACACGCGCAGAATCTGATATCGGAAGGTGCTGATCTGCTTGATATCGGCGGTGAATCGACACGTCCCGGTGCGTTGCCAGTCAGCGTGCAACAGGAGATGGATCGGGTATTGCCGGTCATCGAAGGTTTGCGCGGCGCGCCCGTACCGATCTCGATAGATACCTGCAAACCGGAGGTGATGTGCGCGGCGATCGCTGCCGGTGCGCAGATGGTCAATGACGTCGACGCTTTGAGAGATGCTGCAGCGATGCATGCGATAGCCTCCAGCAATGTCGCGGTATGCCTGATGCACAAGCAGGGCGATCCGCAAACCATGCAGGCGCAGCCGGATTATCGGAATGTCGTGGCCGAAGTCGGCGAGTTTTTGCGTCAGCGCATCGCGGCTGCCGAAGCAGCCGGTATCCCGCGCAACCGTATCGTGATCGACCCGGGCTTTGGCTTTGGCAAGACGCTGGAGCATAATCTCGCCTTGCTGCGCGAGTTGAAAAATCTGGCCGAACTTGGCGTGCCGATATTGGCGGGTCTTTCGCGCAAGTCCATGCTGGGTGCGCTGACAGGTCGGGAGGTGGGTGAGCGCGTTGCGGCCAGTGTTGCGGCTGCGTTGATCGCGGTGCAGCGTGGAGCGCGCATCGTGCGTGTGCACGATGTGCGCGAGACGGTGGATGCGCTGAAGATTTGGAATGTGATAAACGAGAACAAATCATGAGCAAAAAATATTTTGGTACCGACGGAGTGCGCGGACGGGTGGGTGTACATCCCATCACGCCGCAGTTCATGATGCACTTGGGCTATGCGGCGGGCAAGGTGCTGGCAAGCGCCAAACATACCCACGGCGAGCGCCCGGCGGTACTGATCGGCAAGGACACGCGCATCTCCGGCTACATGCTGGAATCCGCCCTCGAAGCCGGTTTGATCGCGGCAGGCATCGATGTGTATCTGGCGGGCCCGGTGCCGACGCCTGCAGTCGCCTATCTGACCCGAGCTTTGCGCTTGCAGGCGGGGGTGGTTATTTCCGCCTCGCACAATCCGTTCGAAGATAACGGCATCAAATTCTTCTCCGCCTATGGCACGAAATTGCCGGACGAGACCGAGCATGCCATCGAGGCAGAGCTGGATAACCCGATGCAAACCAATCCTTCGGAGAGTCTGGGCAAGGCGAAGCGCATCGACGATGCCGTCGGCCGCTATATCGAATTCTGCAAGAGTACTTTTCCGTCCGAGCTGGATCTGCGCGGCATGAAGATCGTGGTGGACAGCGCGCATGGCGCGGCGTACCACATCGCGCGCCACGTATTCCACGAACTCGGCGCGGACGTGGTCGCCATCGGTGTCCAGCCGGATGGCAAGAACATCAACGATGGTTACGGCGCGACCGCGCCGGCTAATTTGCAGAAGGCGGTGATTGAACACAAAGCGGATATCGGTATCGCGCTGGATGGCGATGGAGACCGTTTGATCATGACGGACAGCACCGGGCAACTCTATGACGGCGACCAGTTGCTGTATGTGATCGCCAAACATCGTCAGGCGCTGGGCAAGCTGCATGGCGGCGTTGTAGGTACCCTGATGACCAACCTCGCCTTTGAACATGCCATGCAGAAACTGGGAATCCCCTTTGCGCGCGCCAAGGTGGGCGACCGATATGTGATGGAATTGCTGCAACAGAAGGGCTGGCAACTCGGCGGCGAAAACTCCGGACACATCATCTGTCTCGACAAGCACAGTACAGGCGATGGAATCGTCTCGGCTTTGCAAGTGCTGCACGCGCTGCGCATGAAGCAGCAGACCCTGGCACAGGCGGCCGGTGAGCTGCATATGTACCCGCAAGTGTTGATCAACGTGCGCGTGGAAAAGGCCGCAACGCTTCAGGAGAACGCGCAGATCAAGGCGGCAGTGACGGAAGCCGAGCGCGCATTGGCGGGCAAAGGTCGCGTGCTGCTGCGTCCGTCAGGTACCGAGCCGTTGCTGCGCGTGATGGTGGAAGGCGAGGACGGGAAGTTGGTCAAGCAGTGTGCGGAGAAGATCGCCGAGGTAGTCCGCGTCTCTGCCGCTAACTGAATTTCGCTAGAAGCTGGCAATTCTTCAGCCGCTCCGGTTGCCAATGTGCGACCGCCCAATTCAACACTTCCTCAACTCTGCCCTGCCGCAATTCGGCGGGCGGTTGTTGACGGAGGAAATCCAGCACCTCTATCAGAGTCATGACTGCATCGTCGGTCGTGATGGCAGGGGCCAGCGTCTGTTTGCTCAGTTTCTCTCCTTGCACGTTCACCGCGATGGGCAGATGCATGTACCCCGGGGTGGTTAAACCCAGCAATCTTTGCAGATAGATCTGGCGCAGCGTTGAAGCGAGCAGGTCGCAGCCGCGCACCACATGCGTGAGGTTCTGGAACGCATCGTCCACCACCACCGCGAGCTGGTAGGCGAACAGACCGTCGGCGCGCTTCACCACGAAATCACCGATCTCGCTTTCGAGGTGCTGGGTGACCCTGCCTTGCAGGACGTCGTCGAATTCAATTCTTGTACTACCACTTAGCAGGTCGTC
>JBDTPM010000080.1:0-11879 GCA_039932695.1 Gallionella sp.
AACGCGTCGGTGAGACCAAGACGCGCATCAGCCGGGCACGCATCATCGCCGCAACCAATCGCAACTTGCGTGACGCGGTCAGAGCCGGGACATTTCGCAGTGACCTTTACCACCGCCTCAACGTATTTCCTATCTCAGTGCCCCCGCTCCGCGAACTGGGGCGGGACAATTTGCTCCTGCTCGACCATTTCCGGTCTTATTACGCGCGACAGATCAATCAAGCTCCTTTTGAGCTCAGCCCGGAGGCGCTGCAACTCTGGGAAAACTACAGTTTTCCCGGAAACAATCGCGAATTGCGCAACATCGTCATCCGGCTTTCCACGAAATATCCCGGGAAGGCCGTAGATGCCAGGCAATTACAGGACGAGTTCGACCCCTTTGAAACGTCCTCGGCAGCGGAAAGAAGACAGCTATCGGATGACAGAAGGCAGACGCAACAAGGGCACATCGATTCGCAACTGCGAACGGCAACGACGGACACTTTTCCCGCCTTCGGCAACGTGGACCCGGGATCGTATGCAATTGCGGCCAGCTCCGGACCGGCGCTGGACCGGCTCAGGGAAGGCAACTTCAATCTTGACCGGCATCTGCGCGATCAGGAGGCTTGCTATATCGGCGCCGCACTGGAACTCAGCTCCGGCAATATCAGCGAAGCCGCCAAATTGCTCGGACTCAACCGCACCACGTTGCACAGCCGCATGGGTGCACACGAAAAACTCAAGTAACAGGCTGCAAGCTATGGCAACATTTGCCAAACTATCATTCAGGCTTTCTCTGCATATGGCCGGACTGACGTTGCAGAATTCCTAAAGGTACGCGCATGTATTTAGAGCACTTCGGTATCACCGAACACCCGTTCAGGATCACTCCTGTCACGGTATTCTTTTTTTCCGGTGCAAATCGCGGTGAGATCCTTGATGCACTCATTTACTCCATCAGCGAGGTCGAGGGCATCATCAAGGTGAGCGGGGAAGTCGGCAGCGGAAAAACCATGCTGTGCCGCATGTTGCTTGAAAAACTGCCCGGACATATCGAAACCATCTATCTCGCCAATCCCAGCCTGTCGCGCGAGGAGATGCTGTATGCGATCGCCGACGGGCTCGGACTGAACACCGCCGGCGAGCGGGTCGGGGTCATCATGAGCATGATCCAGAACAAGCTCGAGGAAAAGGCGCGCGAAGGCAAGCGCATCGTGGTGCTGGTGGACGAGGCACATGCGATGCCGCTGGACACGCTGGAAGAACTTCGGCTGTTGTATAACCTGCAAGTCGGCAATTCCAAACTGCTGCAGATCGTCCTGTTCGGACAACCGGAACTGAACACCAAGCTGGATCAGCCGAACATGCGCCAACTCAAGGATCGCATCGTGCATCATTTTCACATGCAACCCCTGTCGCGCAGCATCCTCGAGAGTTACCTGATGTTCCGGATGCGCACCGCCGGTTACCACGGTCCGAACATCTTCTCGCAGGGCGCCATCAAGCTCATCGCCGAGGCTTCCAACGGGCTGATGCGCCGCGTCAATATCCTCGCGGACAAATCACTGCTGGCCGCATTTGTCGAGGATACCTATTACATCAAAACCCAGCATGTGCAGGCGGCGTTGCGCGACAGCGATCTCCAGCCGGCCCGCTCGCGGACCGGCAAAGGTCTCATGCTGGCGGGCGCTGCCGCCGCAGTGCTGGTGGCCGGTTTGGGCACCTGGTGGATGATGGGACAGAAGACCGCGCCGGCAGCAAGGCCCGGGCCACCAGACACCCGGCTTTCGGTCGGCGTCCCGGGTGCGGATGGCAATCCGGGTGCGGCGGCCAGTGCCGTGGTTGCCGCATCAGCCGCGGCCACTCAGCCGGACATTATGCCCGCGTCCGCAGCCGCTGTGACCGGGAACAATACCGTCACTTACACCGCAGTACCGTCATTGCCTGACCCGATGTCGAAACATGACAAAGCATCGAGCAGTGTCGCGACGACAACCCCGCCAGCCAACAGCAGCTCAGCCGCAAGAAAAACCCCCCTGTTCGATCAACGCATGGTTGCGGGCAAGCAATTGCTCGAACAGAAATCCGCCATAGCCAGCATCCAGCTGTTCTACAACGAGACTATCGATCCGGAACGTATCGAGGGTTTCCTGGAGCGCGCAGACAAACTGGGCAAGCTCCAGGAGATCTATCTGCTGCCCACCAAGTTCGGCAGCAAGGACGGCGTACGCGTACTCTATGGCTCATATCCGTCCATCGATGCGGCGCGCCAGGCGACCAGGGAATTACCGAAACGTTACCGGGAAGCGTTCGCCACATCCATCCACATCTTCTGAACTGCAAACAACTCATGAAGAGAATGGCACCAAGGCATATTGAGCAACAACCGCAAAACTGTTAGTCTGCGTTCCAATCAGGGAGATAAAGAACAATGCGCACAAGCAACATGATGTTTCTCTGCGCTATAGGCGCGATCGTGGCGGGATGTGGTACGAAACCTATCCAGCCTTCTGACAAGCACATCCAGCAATCCGACCAGCCTGCCGCGTCCAGCGTGATCCCGGAAACAGCCAAGCGCGGCGTCGTGCTCCCACCACCCAAGCCGGCCACCAAAGTCGAGACTTACAGCGTGGTGGTCACCAATGTCCCGGCACAGGAGATCCTGTTCGCGCTGGCACGCGATGCCAGGATCAACCTGGACATCCACCCGGGTATCCAGGGAACGGTCACGGTAAACGCAATCGACCAGACCTTGCCGCAAATCCTGACTCGCATTGCGAAGCAGGTGGATATGCGCTACGAACTGAACAACGGTTACCTGACCGTGATGCCCGACTCCCCTTACCTGCACAGCTACAAGATCGATTACGTGAACATGGAGCGCGATGCGGATGGGGCGATTTCCAATTCGTCGCAGGTCGGATCCGGAATTCCTGGGGGTGCAGGAAATAGTTCGTCTCTGTCCATCAAAAATACCGTGAAGAATCACTTCTGGAAAACCCTGACCCAGAACATCAAGGACATCCTGCGCGAGACCGACAAGATATTGCCAGCCGGCTCCAGCGAGACCTCGGTGCAACAGGTCCGAGAGGCAAGCAGTACCGGCACCGGGGTTCAACCCGCCAGTGGCAGCAAAAAATCCGCGTCTAAAGGCGGGATCGAAGACAGCCCCAATCAGGTCAGCGTGGAAGAAGGCGGTACGACCGTCACGCGGCGCAGCACTTTCCGCGAAGCCGCCTCGGTGATTGACAACCCGGAGGCAGGCATCATCACCGTGCGCGCCACCGGCAAGCAGCACGAAAAGATCCAGGAATTTATTGACCAGATCATGTCCAGTACACGGCGTCAGGTGCTGATCGAGGCCACCATCGTCGAAGTTCGGTTAAACGACAATTACCAGCAAGGTATAGACTGGTCACGAATAATGGCTGTTGGCGGAAAAGGCTTCAAGTTACGTCAGGCCGGCACAGGTGTGCAGGCCGCAGCCCAGACCGGCAGCATGTTCCTTCTCGATTACGCCAACCCAACCTCCAAGCTGGGCAATCTTGCAGCTTCGATCTCATTACTGGAATCGTTCGGCAATGTAAAGGTGTTATCCAGTCCGAAGTTGAGCGTGATGAACAACCAGACCGCCATGCTGCGTGTAGTGGATAACACGGTATATTTCACTGTCAATTCGTCTGTCGTGCCCTGTTCCCCATCACCCTGCAACTCCGTCATTTCTTACACCACCATCGTCAACACCATACCCATTGGCTTCACCATGAGTGTGACACCGCAGATCAACGACAGCGATACGGTTCTGCTCAACATTCGCCCGTCCATTACCCGCCTGCTCAAGAATGCCAGCGACCCGACCCCAGGGCTGCTCATCACTAATTTTGTTCCTCAGACCTCAACCCGCGAGATGGAATCGGTGCTGAAGATCGAGAACAACCAGATCGCCGTATTGGGCGGCCTGATGGAGGATCGCATAGACAAGAACACCGATGAGGTTCCCGGCTTGGCCAGCATCCCGTTGTTGGGCAACCTGTTCAAAAACCGCAACGACAAAACCGAGAAGACCGAGCTGGTCATTTTCCTGCGTCCGGTGGTGATCAAGGATGCCAGCGTGAACGGGGATTTCAGCGCGTATCGCGATAATTTGCCGGATCAGGATTTCTTCAAAGAATCGGCCAATGGTGATAAATCATCGGCCAAGGGTACTCCATAAGGAACCGCCACATATGAGTTTGCTCCTCGACGCACGAAAAAAATCGCAGCAAGCCCAAGCCGCGCAAGGAGGGGATATCAATCATTCAGGTCTCGAACTCAGTCTGGAAGAACATCCGAATACTTCGTCGGCAAAATCCGACCCGCAGCCGGCCGCGGGGTCGCCCGGAGATGATGCGCGCAGTGCCGGAAAGAATCTGTTCAACGCGAAATCCCCGGCGGCATCGGGTTCGCGCATAGGCGGGATCAATCGCAATTTGATTCTTGCGCTGGGCGGCACGGTTATATTGCTTGCTGCAGGTGCAGGCTATTTTTGGTATCTCAGTTCAGCCGGCAGCAACCAGCCGCTACGGCCGCTTGTACCGATCGCCGTTGCGACCGCACCTGCGCCGGCAGCAGTCACACCGCAAAAACCTCCGGTGGCTGAAACCACCACTCCGGCTTCCACTGACAGCGCGCACCAGGCTCAGCTTGCAAGGGACAAAAGGAAACCGTCGCGGCAGTCCACTGGGCGGATACATATCAAGCCGCAGCAAGCCGAACCGCTTGACTCCCTGGTCGGCAATGCCTACCTCGCCTATCGCAGCGGCAAGCTGGACGAAGCGCGGCAGATGTATCTCGAAGTCCTCGCCAAGGATGCGCGGAATACCGATGCGCTGCTCGGACTGGCGGCCATCGCGCAACAGTCGGGCGAGGATGGATACGCTACACAGTATTACCTGCGCGTACTGACACTTGATCCGCGCAATGCGGTGGCGCATGCCGGGATGTCCACATTGAGCGCGGATCAGAACAGCGAAAGCCGGTTGAAGTACCTGCTCCGCGAACAACGCGATTCCGCCGCGCTGCATTTCGCGCTTGGAAATATCTACGCCGGTCAGTCACGCTGGGGCGAGGCGCAAACGGCATACTTCAACGCCTATACTCTGGATTCGTCGAATGCCGAACTGGCCTTCAATCTCGCGGTCAGCCTCGATCACCTCGGCCAGAGCAAATCGGCTGCGCAATATTATCAGCGTGCCCTGCAACTGGCCCCGGTAGACGGGGTACAGCCACAAGGCTTTGATCGCACGCAAATCTCCCAGCGCGTAAAGGAACTGACGCGCTAATTCATCATGTCGGAAAATAAGATGCCGGATAAACCACTGCTGCAACCGCTGGGTAAGATACTGGTCGGAAAAGGCGTGATCAGCGATGACCAGTTGCGCATCGCCCTGCAGGAGCAGGGCAAGACGCACCAGCCGCTGGGGCGCTTGCTGGTTCGTCTCGGCTTTCTTTCGGAAGCCACCATCCGGGATGTACTGTCGGAGAATCTTGGCCAGGAAAGCGTAGATCTCGCCACCATCATCATCGACCCGGCTGCGCTCGCACTGATCCCGAAGGATGTTGCGCGGCGCTATCAACTGATACCCCTTTCGGTAGATCAGACCGAACGCGTCCTGACCCTGGCGATCTCCGATCCTGACAACATCATCGCCCTGGATCAAGTGCGGGCGCTGCTCAAGGATGAATACCGCCTGATCACCCAGCTCGCCAGCGAATCCGACATCCTGCGCGGGATAGATCAGTACTACGGCTTCGAGCTTTCCATCGATGGCATCCTGCATGAGATCGAGCCGGGCGAGATGGAATACCAGACGGTGCAATCGGGCGTGAACGAATTCAGCCAGCCGGTGGTGCGCCTGATCGATGCGCTGCTCACCGAAGCGGTGCAGCGCGGGGTTTCCGATATCCACTTCGAACCGGAAAGCAGCTTTCTGCGCATCCGCTACCGCATCGACGGGGTATTGCGCCAGGTACGCAGTCTGCACAAGAGCTTCTGGCCAGCGATGGTGGTGCGCCTGAAAGTGATGAGCGGCATGAACATCGCCGAGACGCGCGCCCCCCAGGACGGACGCATCTCGCTGCGGCTGTCCGGCCGGCCGATCGATTTCCGGGTGGCTTCGCATCCCACCACGCACGGCGAAAATCTGGTGCTGCGTATCCTGGACCGGCAGAAAGGCATCGTGCCGCTCGATCAGATCGGCCTGGATGAGACCGCACTCAACATGCTCAAGATGATCATCTCCAAACCGGAGGGCATCGTGCTGGTAACCGGCCCCACCGGCAGCGGCAAGACCACCACGCTGTATTCGGTGCTGAATCACGTCAACACCGAGTCGGTCAACATCATGACCCTGGAAGACCCGGTCGAATACCCGTTGCCCCAGATACGCCAGACCTCGGTCAACGAAGCTGCCAAGATGGACTTCGCCAGCGGCATACGCTCCATGCTGCGCCAGGATCCGGACATCATCCTGGTCGGCGAGATCCGCGACCAGCCCACCGCAGAAATGGCGTTCAGTGCCGCGATGACCGGGCATCAGGTGTATTCGACGCTGCATACCAATTCGGCGATAGGCGCAATCCCCCGGCTGCTCGATATCGGCATCCTGCCCGACATCATGGCCGGCAACATCATCGGCATCGTGGCGCAACGCCTGGTGCGGATATTGTGCAAAGAATGCAAATACCCGTATACACCCGACGCCATGGAACGCCAGTTGCTGGGCATCAAAGCACAGCAGGACATCACGCTGTATCGCGCCGCCGGTTGTGAAAGCTGCAACCACCAGGGCTACAAGGGACGTCTCGCCATCATGGAATTGCTCAAACTGGATTACGCACTGGACGATCTGATCTCGCATCGCGCCAGTGCCCGTGAGATCAGGGATGCCGCAATCACCAAGGGATTCCGCCCGTTGGCGATGGACGGCATACGGCGCATCCTGCAAGGCACTACATCGCTCGCGGAGATCAGCCGCGTGGTTGACCTGACCGATCGTGCCGGCTAAGGGACAAGGAACCTAAATGGCGCTGTATTCCTATCGGGCGATAGACGTCAAGGGCAAATCCCAGAAGGGACTGCAGGATGCCTCCAATGTGGTGGATCTGGAACAGCGTCTGAAACGCGGCGGCCTGGATCTGATCGATGCCAAGTTGGACCGCGGCAGCTTCAGCATCAGGTCAAAAAAGGTAAAGCGTCCTGACCTGATCACTTTCTTTTTCAACCTCGAACAACTTACCAGTGCCGGTGTACCGTTGCTGGAAAGCCTCGCCGACCTGCGCGACACGATGGGCGACCCGGGTTTCCGCGAAGTCATCGCCAATCTGGTCGAGTCCATCGAGGGCGGCAAAAAACTTTCCCAGGCGATGGCACAGCATCCCGATGCGTTCGACAGGATCTTTGTCAGCCTGACCCATGCCGGCGAGGAAAGCGGTCGTCTGCCGGAAGTATTCGGGCATATCACCGAATCGCTGAAATGGCAGGATGAAATGGCCTCGCACACCAAGACCATCATGATCTATCCGGCCTTCGTCGGCACCATCGTGCTGGGTATCACCTTCTTTCTGATGATCTACCTGGTGCCTCAACTGGTCGGCTTCATCAAGGGCATGGGACAAGAGATCCCGATCCAGACGCGCATTTTGCTGGCCACTTCGGGGTTCTTCGTGGATTACTGGTATGTGCTCATCGCACTGCCGATCGTCCTGCCCATCGTCGTCAAGCTGGTCATCAACTCCAGCCCGGAGATGCAGTTCAGATTCGACAAACTGAAACTCGACCTCTGGGTGACCGGTCCGATCCTGCGCAAGATCATCCTTGCCCGCTTTGCCAACACTTTCGCGATCATGTACAGCTCGGGCATCAACATCCTCGAATGCATCGCCATCACACGCGACGTGGTCAACAACCGTGCCGTCGCAAAAAGCCTGGCCGACGTCACGCTTGAGATCGAATCCGGAAAGAACCTCACCCAGAGCTTCCAGCACGCCGGCATGTTCCCGCCGCTGGTGATACGCATGCTCAAAGTCGGCGAAGCCACCGGCTCGCTGGATAAAGCATTGCTCAACGTCAGCTACTTTTATGATCGCGACGTGAAGGACTCGATCAAGAAAGTGCAGGTGATGATCGAACCCACCATGACCCTGATTCTGGGAGCATTGCTGGGTTGGGTCATGCTTTCAGTGCTGTCGCCCATCTATGACCTCATCGGCAAGGTGCAATTCTGATGAAACACTCTCTGCTGCTGTTCCTGAGTGCCGACCGTCTTCATGCCCAGCACATGGCAGAGGGCCATATCGCTGTACAACGTGATTTCCTCGACTCTGCCCAAGGGCGGGAGGAATTTGCGTCTTTCCTGCAATCGGTAAAGTGCACGGCTTACTTGTTGACCGACCTGATCGAGGAAGATTTCCGTCACGAGATCGTTCCGCATCTGATCGGCAGAAACCGCAAAGCGTTATTACAGCGCAAGTACGACCAATTTTATCGTGGTACTCCTTTCCATCAGGCCACCCTGCTGCAACGCCAGAAGACCGGGCGGCACGACGATGACATGCTGTTCTCGGCATTGACCAATCCGTCGCTCATCACACCATGGCTTAACATAATGCTGGCGCAACAGACCCGCCTTGCGGGAATCTATTCGGTACCGCAGATCAGCGCTCCGCTGGTCAAGGATCAACCCTCGAATCACTTGCTGCTGGTTTCCTGGGAGAAGTTTTCCGGTCTGCGGCAGACCTATTTCAGCAATCATCATCTGCAGGTCTCACGGCTGTCCCCGATTCACAGCGACCTGACATTCCACGATGCGGTACTGAGGGAGCTCGCCCGCACTTATCAGTATCTTAAGAGCCTGAGCTTGCTCCCCTCGGATCAAACACTCGATGTGCTCATCCTGTGCCACAAAGATGACCAGGACACAATACAGCGGAAACTGCCCGTGACCGCGGATATGCGCTATAACTTTGCGGATCTCGCCGAAATCGGCAGGGAACTCAAGCTCGATTACCTTTTCACCGACTCCGATGCCAGACAGATCTTTTTGCACCACTTGGCCGCTCACCCGCCGAAAAGCAATTATGCAAATGAAACTCACACCCACTTCTTCGATCTGTTTCGGCTGAAGTATTTTATCAACCTGGCAAGCGCGACACTCCTGCTCGGAGTGATATTGTGGAGCGCGAGCAGCTTCCTGCAAACCAACAACGCTGCCACGGAAGCCGCAGAACTGAAAGTCCAGGCGCAACATACCCTGAACGAAGCACAACAAGTCACAATCACCTTTCCGAACACCTATGCTCCCGCGGGGGACATGAAGGCCGGCGTAACCGTGATGCGCAAGCTCAACCAGTACTCGCCTGCACCGCTGGACATCATGCGACCGATCAGCGCAACAATGAACCGTTACCCGAAGATCCAACTTGACGAACTCGACTGGCAGATGAGCGCAACCGAGCCGGTCGCGAGCAACACCGTTGCCGATGTGCCCGCGCAGGTCATCACACTCAAGGGTCGCATGGTGGATTTTGCAAATGACTACCGCGCCGTGTTGAATTATCTGGATACCTTCCAGAATGACCTGACCGCGCAAGGCTATCGGGTGACGGTGCTGACCAAGCCGTTCGATGCCAGCCCGAGCGGCAGCATCGCCGATCAACATGAAGTGCAATCGAGTATGCCGGTTTTTTCCATCAGGATTTCGCGCCGGCCCGGGATCACCGTGACCCCCGACATGAACAGGCCGCCAGCATGAAGCTCACCAAAACCGACCTCCCCGTATTGCGCTGGAGCCTGCTGGCATTTTGCGCATCGGCTCTGATCAGCGGGTCCATACTGTACCTCAGCAGCGAATATGCGGAAAAGTCAAAAATCGATCTGCTCAATGCCCACAGCATGGACAACGATGCACGCAGACGATTGGCGGCAGCACATGAAGACCATGAAAACATGGCGAAATACACCGACGAATATGGCACGCTGGTCAAGCGCAAGATCATCGGTGACGATCAGCGCCTGGACTGGATGGAAGGCCTGGAAGGGTTGCGCCAGATGAATCTGGTGACCGACTTCCGCTACAATATTGCCCCGCAAAAAAACTACGCTCCCCAGCCGGTGTTCGACAGCGGCAATTTCAACATCCACTTCAGTGAAACGAAACTGCAGTTCGAGCTGCTGCATGAAGCCCAGCTGGTGGATTTTTTCACGGCATTACGCAACAAACTCAATGGCTGGTATCAGCTCGAAGGCTGTACGCTGCAACGCAGTGCACCCGATCAACAAGCAGGCGCCCTGACTGCTGCCGCAAACCTCAAAGCTGAATGCAGCGGCGGCTGGATCACACTCAAGAACAGGAATGCCCAACCATGAACACTATCCCCAAGGTCTTCATCTGTGTGCTTGGATCGGTTGCCGCAACGCTCAGCAGCGCCGAACCATTCGGGCGGCTGTTCTTTACTCCGGAACAACGGGCGCAACTGGAATATTCCAAATTGCAGAATAGCGAATCCGGCAGCAGCAACAGCCGCGCGCTGACTGTCAACGGCATCGTGCAGCGGCACGGTGGCAAACGCACCGCATGGATCAACGGCGTGCCCCGGCAGGCCGGCAACAGCGACGAACGCGCGCCGGAAAGTCTGCCGGTCGCCGTGCCGGGCTTATCGGCACCGGTCAAGGTCAAGGTCGGGCAGAAGGTGCTGATCAACCCGGCTTCCGATTCGGAAAAATAGTCTGCCATGCGCACTCCACGTCTACGCCGTCACAGCAGCGCAAATCAGCGCGGCGCAGCTCTGATGATCATGATCGTGATCATCGTGGTAGGGATCGTTGCGGCGTTAGTCGGTAGTCTCAGCTCATCCGCGCTGAAAAACTCGCGCCAGAAAAAAACCTCCGCCGCGCTGGCGCAGGCCAAAAATGCGCTGCTTGGCCGCGCGGTAAGCGATGACAATATGCCGGGCAGCCTGCCCTGCCCTGATACCGACAATGACGGTTCTTCCGAATTGATGAGTGGGAACAATTGCCCCAGCTATGTTGGCAGGCTCCCTTGGCGCACCCTGAGGCTGCCGGACCTGCGCGATGGCAGCGGCGAGCTGTTATGGTATGCGCTGTCAACTGTTTTTCGTGACGATAATTCAGCTCGACCCCTCAATAGCAACACCAAGGGTACGCTTTCGGTGTACGGCGCCGACGGCCTGTCCCTGCAGACTCAGGCAGGCTACGACGCAGTGGCAGTAATATTCTCGCCGGGCAGCCCCGTTTCCTCACAGTCTCGAAATACAGTTGCTCAAAAAAACGACGCGGCAAACTATCTGGACATCGCCAACAGCAGGAACAACGCCTCGGCAAGCGGCCCCTTTATCGCAGGCGACGAATCCGCAACCTTCAACGACCAACTCCTGTTCATCACTACCAGAGACTTGATGCCCCTGGTTGAAAAACGCGTGGCCGTCGAGGTAAAACGGGCGCTTACCAACTACTATGCGGACAACAATTACTACCCATGGGCGGATTCGGTAGCGCAGTCCGCCGATTACGATTCCAATCCCGGGCTGAATCGCGGGTGGCTGCCCAATGATGCCGGTCCGAACAACTGGTCCGTCACGTCCCGCCCCGCCGACTGGTTTTTTGACAACGAATGGTACAAGCTGATTTACTACAGCGTAGCGAGGAACTATACAAGCCCCCCCACCAGCGATTGCACCAGCTGCATTGACAACACGTTGAGTGTGGATGGGACCTCGGGAGTGCGAGCAGCACATCGTCGACAGCTGGGACTTCGATGACCCGGCAGCGTCGTACGACGCCTTTGCCGCTGCCGCCCAGTCGGCCGGCCCGACCAGCGCCGAGGGACTTCTGTTCCGGACCCA
>JBDTPM010000081.1:0-1545 GCA_039932695.1 Gallionella sp.
ACGATGAAGGGCTCGCTGGAACTGGCTTCGAAGGATATGCGTATGACCCAGGCCATTTCCGGCAAGCGTGTCGGCACCTGCCAGGCAAAGTGATGTGTAGCGAGATGAAGTCGTGGATGTATCCGATCAAGAACCAGCTGAGGGGCAGGCAATGAAATTCCGTATCTATCGCTACAATCCGGATGTCGATGCTGCACCCTACATGCAGGACTACGAGCTGGATCTCGAATCGGGTGATGCCATGCATGGAGCGTCTTCCCCGAAAGGGATGATGCTGCTCGACGCGCTGCTGTTGATCAAGCAGCAGGACGACAGTCTGTCGTTGCGCAAATCCTGCCGCGAGGGAGTATGCGGCTCGGATGCGATGAACATCAACGGGCGCAACGGGCTGGCATGCATCACGCCGCTGTCCTCGCTCAAGCAGCCGGTGGAGTTGCGACCGTTGCCCGGACTGCCGGTGATACGCGATCTGATCGTGGACATGACGCAGTTCTTCAAGCAATACCATTCGATCAAGCCTTACCTGATCAACAACGACCCGCCACCTGAAACCGAGCGGTTGCAATCGCCGGAACAGCGCGCGCACCTGAACGGTTTGTATGAATGCATCCTGTGCGGTTGCTGCACCACGGCCTGTCCGTCGTTCTGGTGGAACCCCGACAAGTTCGTCGGTCCGGCGGGATTGTTGCAGGCCTACCGTTTCCTCGCCGACACGCGCGATCAGGCAACGGCCGAGCGGCTCGATGATCTGGAAGACCCGTATCGTCTGTTTCGCTGCCATACCATCATGAATTGCGTGGATGTGTGCCCCAAGGAATTGAATCCGACCGAAGCGATAGGAAAGATCAAGGACATGATGACCAAGCGCATGGTTTGAAGAGGTATCCTTGAAAAATATTGAGAGGGTGCGTTGGCGCAGCCGACGCGGGCTGCTGGAGCTGGATATCGTTCTGGGCAGATTCATCGAAAAGTATTACGCACAACTTGATGAGGCCGAACGGCTGGCATTTGAAGAGTTGCTGGATATGCCGGACAATCCACTCTGGGATATGATTGCGGGGAGAGCGGAGCGAGGGGCACAGGAGGCGACGTCCGGTGTACAGCAGGCGTTGCTGGAAAAGATCAGGGCGGCTTGAAGTCATTAATACGCGGAGAGGTTCATGGAAAAAAATCGGGTTGCAACGCTAACAATGGATGACGGGCGCAGCATCGAGCTTCCCATCATGTCTGGCACCCTCGGCCCCGATGTATTGGACCTTCGCAACCTGCCGAAGCTTGGTGTGTTTACTTACGACCCTGCATTCTTTTCGACGGCAAGCTGTTCATCCAGGATCACCTTTATCGACGGTGATGCGGGACTGTTGTATTACCGCGGCTATCCGATCGAACAACTGGCCGAAAAATCCGACTTCCTCGAGGTGTGTTATCTGCTGCTGAACGGTGAATTGCCGAATGCGGCGCAGAAAGCTGCCTTCATCGCCAGGGTGAAAGAGCACACCATGGTGCATGACCAGATGGCGCGATTCTTTACCGGCTTCCGCCGCG
>JBDTPM010000082.1:0-11475 GCA_039932695.1 Gallionella sp.
AGTTGTGGCCGGTGTGGTGGCGATATACATGGCCAGCCGGGGATACGGCGTGTGGAGTCTGGCTGGCAACTCGGTGGCCTCGGGCATCATCACGGTGCTGCTCCTCTGGCTATGGCATCCTTGGCGACCTGTCTGGGCTTTCAGCTTTTCCTCGTTGCGTTCGTTCTTCCGTTTTGGTGGCTATCAAATGGCAGCAACCCTGACCGATGTTTTTTCCACGAATCTTTACCTGATCCTGATCGGCAAGATGTACTCGGTTCGCGATGTGGGATTTTATGATCGCGCGCAGCGTACCCAGCAACTGCCGATCACGCTGATGATGGGCATCATCAACCGGGTGGCATACTCGACGTTTGCGACGGTGGCGGAGGATAAAGCGCGGCTGGTCAGGGGGCTGCGTCAGGCACAAGCCATATCGATGTTCGTGAACATGCCGGTGCTGGTGGGCATCATCATTCTCGCTGAGCCGTTGGTACTGACCTTGTTCGGAGCACAGTGGCTACCCAGTGTGCCAATTCTACAAGTGCTTGCTCTGGGCGGTTTGTTGTGGCCGCTGCACGTTCTGAACCTGAGTATATTGCAGGCGCAAGGGCGGGCAGACCTGTTTTTCTGGATCACGATTTTCAAGAAGGTGATAACGATCAGCCTGACAGTAGCCGCCAGTTTCTACGGGGTCATGGCCATAGCCTGGGCACAGGTGGTGATTTCTATTTTTGGATATCTGGTTAACACGCATTACACCAAAGTGCTTCTAGGTTACAGCGGATGGAAGCAGTTGAGCGATTTGAATGCGAATTTCCTGGCGGTAATCCCAATGGGGATTGCAGTTTATCTAATGAACGACATGATTCAAACATTGCCGTTGATTAAACTCATCGTAGCTAGCATATTGGGTGGCGGGATATACTTTTTGACGTGCCGCTTGTTATGTGCGGAATTATTGAATGAGTGCCTTATGTTGGCTGGTGTTCGTGCACGTCCTGTTCAGTCTAATTAAAAAATAGGGTTCATCGGATTAATGTGTATGTTGGACATGCCAGGGAACGTGCATTATTTGCCGTGGTAAGAGGTTAAAGCTAGGGTTCTGATTGTGAAAAAATTGCATCTCAAGACTTTTTCAGCAGGAAAATACAATAATGATTAAAAAATTCGTCCGTGGTATTGCCAAGAAAATGGGGTTAACAATAAAACATAACCCAGCCAATACTTCATTTATGAAGCGATACTCGATATCTTTTTATCGCCCAGGAATTGAAATCAATTTCCAAGATCGGATTTCAAAAGACCCATTAAATGCGGCTTTGCATCTTCAATATGGTGTCGAGGCATTAAAAAAAGGTAAAGCGTACCTATCTTATGCTGAGCTGAAAATGGCAGTACATCTTGGGGCTGTGCGTGAGGTTGTGGAAAAAAGCTTGGACTTAGCGCGTGCGGCCATACCAAAGCCAGAAGACATGAATCACAATGGTTACTTTCGCCTTACCTCGCTTGCATCTGAACTTGCTCTAAGAGATAAAAGAAAGGATTTTTCAGTACTGGACGTTGGTGGTGGAGAGGGTATGCTCGCCTCCTTTATACCCGAAGCGTCATATTGTCTCGCTGACCCAAGCACAAACGGTATTTCTGGAATAAATCTTCCATTCTCCGACAACTCTTTTGATTATGTTGTTTCATGTCATGTTCTTGAGCATATCCCCGTCGGTGATCGAAACGTCTTTTTAGATCAGCTGCTTTCAAAATCCAAATGTGGAGTGATTTTATTGAACCCGTTCTATATTGAAGGAACCTATGTTAAGGAACGGCTACAACTTTTTATTGAGATTGCTGATGCTCAATGGGCTAGAGAGCATTTGGAATGCACGTTGCCAAAAATAGAAGACATTAAGTCATTTGCAGAACAAAGGGGCTTGAGCTATGCAGTGAAGCCCAATGGCACATTGACAACGAGTATTGCTATTGAATTTATGAATTTCTTCGCCAGTAAAGCTGGGCTGCAAGAGGAAAGAGAAAGGGTTAATAAATTTTTCAATATGAAATACGAACATATCCTGAATTCAGCAGATTACCCAGTTGGGTATCTTATTTTTCTTGGTAAAACAAAGAATAATTCGGGGGACTGATAATTATTTGCTGGAAGTATGTTTGGATTTGTAATTATGCAGAAGAAATCTCGAGGGAATAAGCTCAAATATTTATAAGTCACGTAGCATAGTCATTGGGCAATCGCTATTGGCGTTTGCGGAAAATCAGGGTATAGGTTTGAATGAAAAGGTGTGCTTGTTTGCACGTTATTGCAGAAAGCATTTTTATTTTAAAGATTCACTTGGCCGAGCGGTTTTTGGTTACTTGAGGTTGTTATGCCGTCTGTAGAATATTTAGGGCTTGATAAGCCCATCAATAAAGTTTCACCGTTGGTTAGCGTGTGTATTCCAACTTACCAGCACGCAAGTTATATCGCGCAGTGTCTTGACAGCGTACTCTCCCAAGAGGCAAATTTTTCAATTGAAATCCTCGTTGGCGAGGACCAGTCTACAGATGGAACGAGGGAGATTTGTATAGCTTACGCCGATAAATTCCCTGACAAGATTCGTCTTTTTTTGAATGACAGAAATGATGTAGTTTTAATCGATGGTCGCCCGTCTGGTAAAGCCAATTTCTTAAACTTATATTATGAGGCGCGTGGGGAATTCATTGCTATATGCGAAGGTGATGACTACTGGACTGATAAGTCCAAGCTGGCAAGGCAAGTTGCAATTTTCCGGGAAATCCCATCGTGCTCACTGGTTTTTCACAATGCACTAATTGTTGGGAATAGTGCTCACGGTATAAATTTCTCTAGTGACCTCGCTGAGGGGCTTTATGACATTGAAAATGTAATTAGCAAACCTTGGTTTGTTCCCTCCCAATCTATGTTATTCAGGAAGGATCTGCTCGAGTTAGGTGATTGGTTTAAGCACATTTACAATGGTGACTATGTAATGCAGCTTCTGCTGGCAACGAAGTTTCCATTTTATTATGTTGACAGAATGATGTCGGCATATCGTGTCCATGGCGGGGGAACTAGCAGAGGGCGCAAGATTTTATATCATCCTATAAAGGTGGTCGAAACACTAAGTATTTTTAATTGCTTCTCTGAATTCAAATACGATCATCTTATTAAAAAAAGATTGGACGATATTCGCTCCGGAATGTTGGTTGATGCGCGCGCTGAAATATTAAGGTCAACTATACTGGGTATGAGTTATTGGGAAAAAGTATTGACCTTTAGGTTCTACACATATGTTTTTAGATATTTGATAAATAAATTAGCGAATAAATGAAATTCGCTTTTAAATTCAATCCAAACTCAAATGCACCAAACGCATATAACTATTACTGATAATTTTCTTACGTTGTTTGTAGTTGGAGGTATGACGTTGCGAATAATATGTGTTGGTATTCGGTGCAAGCATGATTCTTTCAATTGCCATGGGAGAAATTCAAACTGGACCCAAGCCTTCTATGGGTAGAAAAATTGGAATTTTAATCTTGCTATGAGTCTGCTAATTATTCAACCCTGGTTTGGTGCAGTCGGTCATCCGGCGCAATCGCTCATCAATATGGCATCCGCAATCGGCAAGGATGAGCGCGTGGAATACCTGGTGTCCATGAATAGCGACTCTGAGCTGTGCTTGAATTCGATGCAACGATTGAAGTCGTGGGGCAAAGTTCACGGTTTTTCAGTCAAGACTTTTGTTGGAAGAGATAATACTTTAAGAGCATTCTGGGCATTGTGCAGGCTATGGATAAAGGGAAGCAGATATCAGCGTATCTTTTTCTTTGATTCGTCTCTTCCCATGCTCGCGCTACTTTGGCCGATCTTCGCGCGGGTATGTTCTGTTGAGCGCATCAGTTTTCTGCATCTTCATGGGCCGGAACTTTTTGACAGGAGCTCCTGGTTGTCCAGGCTGGTCACCAGACGATTTTTGATGCGGCCCGAGGTGAGGTTCTATCTGCGAACCGAAGAATTGGCACAGGCGTGGACTGTTGCATATAAAGATATTGCAGTGGGAAACAGAATAAGCACCTTGCCTTCCCTGGAGATTCCCGATGGTGCGGTGCATCAACATCCATTGCAACCAACAGCTCAAGTGAAGTTCGGGCTAGTTGGGCAAATACGGCCTGGCAAAGGCCTGGACTGGCTTGTGCCGGCCTTTCAGAAGTACCCTGACATCGGCAAGCTTACAGTGGCTGGGGAATATTCCAGCCATGAAAGCCATGCGCAATTATCGTTCCTCGATGAGTTCGATGGGTTTGTGCATTGCTTCATGTCTGAAGATGAGATGTTGCAGCGGTCAGCCATGCAGGATTATTTGCTGATGCTGTATGACGGATCATGGGACAAGCGGATGGAGAGCGCCGTGTTGTATCTCGCAGCGCGGGTAAATCGTCCGGTTGTGGTTTACGGCGACAGTTGGAGCGGCAGGATGGTCAGGGAATTCGGATGTGGCATCGAGGCGCCCGTTGATCGCCAGCAAAGAATAGAATTCTTGCGGAGTATCCCGCGCCCCGGGAGTATAGAGTATGCCGGGCTACTCGATGGAATGACTGCATTTCGGGAGGCACATTCTGTTGAATCTTTGCGTCCGGTACTGATGCAGGAGTTGCTCGGTTGACTGTGTTTGCTGTTTACATATTGGCTCTCGTGAATGATGGGCGTGGCTAAATATTATTGGAAGGTTGGCAATGGGATTGGGCAAAGAAAGCGTCAGGAGCATTTTGCGAAATGTATTCGGCCTTGAAGTTCGTCGGCTTAAAAGTATTTCGTCACCTGCGGCGCAAGTGGTCGCTTCATTGCGTCAATTCGATATCGATCTGGTTCTGGACGTGGGTGCGAATAAGGGCCAGTTCGCAGCAGAGATCCGTCAATGCGGATATGCGGGCAGGATCGTGTCGTTCGAGCCGCTTTCTCAGGCTCACGGCGAGTTGATGCGAGCCTGTGCGGATGATGCGTTGTGGGAAGCATATCCGCGTTGCGCGCTGGGCGATCATATCGGCGAGGTTGAAATCAATATTGCGGGCAATTCTGAAAGCAGTTCCATTCTGCCCATGCTGGAAGCACATCGAAGCGCTGCGCCCGAATCGGCATATCAGGGGAAGGAAATCGTCCCGATCAAAACGCTGGATGCCGTCGCCGGGCAATATTTGAAGGATGCGCGCGCTCCTTTCCTGAAGATCGATACGCAGGGTTTTGAATGGCAGGTGCTGGATGGGGCGCGTGACGCATTGCCGCACATCAAAGGGATATTGGTAGAGCTTTCTCTGGTGCAGCTTTACGGTGGTCAGCACTTGTGGCGAGAGGTGATCGATCGTCTTGATGCGGAGGGTTTTACTTTGTGGTCATTCAAGCCGGCATTTGTCGATCTGAGCCAGGGGCGCATTCTTCAAGTCGATGGGGTTTTTTACCGAACTTCATGAGTGACAGCCCACTCCATCGAATTGCATGAACAATCGCTTGCTCAAGCGATATACCCACCTCAACCCAACCGATATTGCAAAGAAATTGGGGTGAGCGGCAGTGTTGAAAAATTCAGTCTTAACGTGCTAGGATGCCCTCATGAAAAAAGCAATTGCCAAAGCCGTTGAAAATAATGCGAAGCCAGCGAGGGTACATGCACGTCTTGCAAAAGTAATAGCGGCGAAACCCTCTTACAGCAAGTCGGCTCGCCAAGCCGCTTTTAACAAAGCGGCCAGTCATTTGTCAGCTGCAAAAGCGGTGTCACGGGCCAAGCTGATTTCAGTGGTTAATCCTGCCGAATTCCGCATTGTTCGCATGCCAGGCTAAGTCGTGATTGCTGGTTACGATTGGTTCCAGCCGAGCGACCTCCCCAGATTTTTTCACGCACTCCAAAAGGCGACTCAGCCAGCGATCCTGGTTGGGGGACAGTCCCTGACATTCTGGGTCGATTATTTTAAAATCCCGGTACCAAAAAGTGATACGCCGTATCTCACACAGGATGCTGATGTGCTGGCCACAAAGCACGATGCCCGCATAATCGCAGCAGAATTGAATGGCACACTCAGCATCCCAAAGCCGGACGACCATACATCAAACAATGCAATTGTTACTTACAAAACATCGGACGGACGCACGCTGTTTGTTGACTTCATGGGAACATTGATTGGGCTGACGAACGAAGAAATCAGGAAGACTGCAGTCGAACTTGAACATCCCGAGTATGGATTGATACGCATCCTTCACCCGTCACTTGTTCTCAAAAGCCGCATTGCCAACCTGTACCATCTGCAATCCAAGCGTGATACCAATGGCATTGAACAAGCGCGCTTAGCCGTGCAGGTAGTAAAAGCGTTTTTCGAAAACTACGTTTCATTGGGACTGGCCGGGAAAACCCCTGATCGTTATCTGATTGATCGGGTAAAGTGGCTCGATAAATTGGCGAACTCAGATGCCGGTATGTTCGCATTTGCACAATGGAAAATTGATGTCCTGAAAGCAGCCCCGGTGAACCTCATATCCGATGACAAATTCCATGCTGAGCATTGGCCGCGCCTTGAAGCCAGAATTCGTACCAAGCGGAATCGCAGAACGGGAACACCATGAGAAAGAAGATGGTAGTTCGAACAGGTGATGTCTCCGGAACTCTTTGCCTCTGCTGGATAAGGGGCATATTCAAGTTAAAAAAAGGTGTTGGCGATGCACGACGTGCCGAATGAAATGAAAAACAGCACCCCTAAAATCTCCATAGGGCTGGTTGTATATAACGGCATCGAGCACATCAGGAGCGCTCTGGACAGTATCGTGCGGCTGTCTTACGGGAATATCGAGCTGATCGTTGTCGATGGTGGTTCCAAAGATGGCACGCAAGATGTTCTGAAAGAATACGCGGAACATATCTCTGTGCTGGTCAGCGAGCCGGATAAAGGGATATACGATGCGATGAACAAGGTTTGCTCGCTGGCGACGGGCGACTGGCTGATCTTCCTGGGTTGCGATGATGTGCTGCTCGATACGCTCGGCAACATAACCAGACTGATGACCGATCCCGGTGCCGTCTATTACGGGGATGTGATTTTTCGTTCCGGCGGTAAAATCTACGGGGGTAAATTCTCGAAGTTCAGGCTGCTGAAGCACAATATATGTCATCAAGCTTTGTTCTACCCGCGGTCGGTGTATAGCAACTATTCCTATAGCCTGGACTACCGGTTGCAGGCCGATTACGCATATAACCTGAGCTTATTGGGGTTGGGTATCAAGTTCATTTATACGGGAGTTGTAATTTCATTATTCAATGATGGCGGCGCCTCTTTTTCATCAGATGATGTTGACTTCAGAAGGGATCGGTTCAGGTTGATAACCTCTTCACTGGGGCCTGTATATGCATTGCTGGAAATCGTGCTCATGTTAATAAAATATCCGATAAAGCTCTTGGTCCCAACACCAGTCTGGAAATATTGCCAGTCGTTATACAGAAAGAACCGGTAAGCTTTCGTCTGTACAAATTGGTTTTGTCCAGTAACAATTTTGCCCAATCAACTACCCCGTTTACCCTTGCGTTTTAAATCCTGAATGAACAACTCCGCGGCAAGACAGCGGGGTATTAAGCGGAAGTTTATGTTTGACTGCGGAAAACCCACCCTCATCCCTACCTTCCCCCTGAAGGGGAAGGAGCGGGCGTATCCCCGCAGCAAGACTGCGGGGAATCACAAGTTCAAAAGGTAACTTTATGAGTCTTCGTAGACTCCGTAGAATTGTGGGACCATTTTTGCGTGGACTGAAAATATGGTTGCACGCACAGGTTTCGTCGAACAGTGGTTATTGTCACTGCTGTCGAAAAGAAACCGATTTTGTAATTACGGGACCGTGGTTGCGTGACCAGTACTTATGTCGTGTCTGCCACTCTATTCCGCGTCAACGGCATATCAATTACATATTGGACCAGCACTTTCCGGGCTGGGAGAATAAAGAAATTCATGAATCGTCACCGGGCAATAGATTCATTTCACAGTGGGCAAATCATTATTCATATTCTCAATATTTTGAAGGAGTGCCAGAGGGTGAATTACACAATGGTCAACGCTGTGAAAACCTGGAGCATTTAACTTTTGCGGACGAGACATTTGATATAGTCATCACGCAAGATGTGATGGAACACGTTTTTCATCCGAACAAAGCCATCCGGGAGATCATGCGGGTTCTTAAACCCGGTGGTGTGCATGTATTTACTGCGCCCAAGCATAAAAACGTTGCCCAGGGTTACGCACGTGCGGTGATTGAAAAAGGTGAAGTCAAACATCTTTTGGAGCCTATGTACCATGGCAACCCTGTAGGCGATGGTCGCGCCCTCGTGACGTGGGACTATGGCGATGACTTCGAGACACAGATTTTGAATTGGTGCGGTTACCCGACTATGACATATGTAAACCAAGACCGGGCATTAGGTTTGGACGGAGAATATCCGGAAGTGTTTGTTACTCATAAGCTCGCCAAATGAATATTGATCCCGCCCTGGTAAATAATCGCGAAGTGAAGTTGATCGCAATGTACTTTCCCCAGCTCCACGCCATTCCCGAGAATGATGCATGGTGGGGCAAGGGCTTTACCGACTGGGATAACGTCAAGTCAGCGTGCCCGCAGTATGAAGGACACTATCAGCCGCGAGTGCCGCTCAACAATAATTACTATGACCAGTCGCAGCTCGAAACGCTGCGTTGGCAGATCGATCTGGCCAGGCTGCACGGCGTCTATGGGTTCTGCCATTACCATTACTGGTTCGACGGCAAGCAATTGCTCGAGACGCCAACGAACCTGGTCATGGATAACAAGGACATCGATTTCCCGTTCTGCCTGTCATGGGCCAACGAGACCTGGACCAGAAGATGGGATGCGCGAGACCATCACATCCTCATTCAGCAGACCCATCCCCCGGCCAGGGAAAGCTGGAAAAGACATTATGATTATCTGATCAAGGCCTGGACTGATCCGCGAGCCATCAAGGTGGAAGGCAAGCCGGTGTTCGTGATCTATCGTCCGCAGCATATCGAAAAAATAGACGAGATGCTGGCGTACTGGCGCGAGCTTGCGCAACAGGACGGGTTGCCCGGCCTGTATTTCATTTTCCAGAAGCAATATGAGTTAACCGGCAGGAATTGCCTGGATTGTTTCGATGCGCTATTCCAGTTTCAGCCCTTCGAAGCGATCAATTCCCCATCCTTCGATAAAAATTCGATCAAAAATTCGCTGCTGTTCAAGCTGATACGAAGATTGCCGGAGCGTTATCAGTACCTGTTACGCGGTTTAAGGGAAGCGTTTATCCATGAGCTGACTTTTCATGATTACGATGCGACCTGGAAGCAAATCGTCGAGATACGCCCGGATCGGAAGCTGACTACGTACCCGGGCGCTTTTGTGGATTGGGACAATACGGCCCGGTACAAGAAGCGGGCGACCCTCTTCCGTGGTGCGACTCCAGATGGTTTTGCCAAATGGCTTGCCAGGTTGGTGGATAGCATGCCGCAAAGAGATCTCCCGGAGAATTTCATTTTCCTGAACGCCTGGAATGAATGGAGTGAGGGGGCTTACCTTGAGCCGGATGAGCGATACGGTTACCAATATCTGGAGGCAGTCAGGAAAGTGCTGGATAGAAGCGGTTGCTGAGTATCTGGGGCGCTGTGTAAACCTGAATCGTTCAATCGACCGCAGCGAAAACAGTGCCCAGATTTATCGCTTCGGGCGCGCCCGGAGCGATTCGAACGCCCGACCCCTTGGCTCGTAGTTGCTCATCCGGTTATAACTTATTGTTTTTATTAACTGCAATAGTGCCGCCTGTTCCCCATTTTGCACTGTTCAGTCAGGTGTTTCACCCTCAAGCCACCGAAAAGTCCCCACGGCTTTCCAGTTCGAATAACTGGCAATTTTATTGACAAGGGCAATGATATTGGTAAACTGTCATATATGACACATGAATTATACAAAGCACAGGATGCGCTCTTGGATAAGGTTTTTTCAAACCTTATCCAGCTTGGTATCCCAAATTGCATCATGGCAGAGGGCACTGCCCTGGCACGCTATTATCTGCATCATCGTGTTTCTTATGATCTCGACTTCTTTGTGGCCAGCGTTCTTTCGCCGGAAAAGTTATCGGTAAACTTGGGACGGATAGGCATCAATCTTAGCGACATACAAATTGAGACTGGTGGCATATTCGCGCATCAGTTGCATGGGTATGCAATCGTCGATGGAGAAACAGTCAAAATTTCTTTTGTTGAAGATAATATATACGATGGAATGTGGCCGAAGAAGAGCTTTGGCAATGTACTTACCGAAGAGATTGGCGGCTTGTATCACAGGAAGCTACGCACAATATCTGGAAGTGGATATGGAAAAAATACAACGGGTGCCCGTCAAACTGCGCGAGACCTGTTCGATGTTTATGTACTGAATAAACAGATACAACCATTACATGGCTTTTTAGCAGATGCCAATAAACACGGAGCCAACTTCCCGGAGGATGCTTTCTGTGCAAACATTATGTCCATGCCGTGGTTCGACCTCATGGATGAGTTTGAAGGACTTGAATTTATTTCGCCATACGTTGGACTTTCATTAATTGGTGACATCAAACCGGTATTAGTGAATGAAGCAATCACCATTCAAAAATTAAATGATATTGACAATGAAAATCACCCCGCAACAACTTGAATCATGGGAACGCGCAAGGCGCATGGCCTTCTGGGATCAGAGCAATATTGACTTTGCTAAGTGGTTGTCGGCATTCAAGTCTGGCAAGACTAACGTTACCCGACAAAGCATTAACTACATGCGAGCCGCAGACTTGATTGCACTGACCGGAAAGCAACAATTTATTAAAGAATGGCCATTGTTGCGAATGGATGCTGAGCTTAAAGAAAACAAGAAAATCATTTTGGATTCCGCATGGGGTTTGTATGTGGTTGGGGATGCTTCATTCTCTGTATCCGCATCTGTTGCTCGCTTTCACCCGAAAAAGCTCGGGACATTACGCGTGCTTGCCAAATCAAGCGGGCGTGATTCCATTTATCAAATAGCAAAAAAAATTGGTCGGGATTATCGTCGTGTGCACGACGACATAATGGATTTTGTGGAAGACGGACTAGCAATCCTGGACACAGAGATTAGAAATGGCCGCACCTTAAAAGTGCCTCGCTTGCATGGACTTCATATCGCTTAATTTGAATCCCCCCCAAAGCAGCAAACGCCGTTCAGTCTTGATTCACCGAAAAGTCCCCGCAGTCTGGCTGCGCCAGTCTGTGTCAACACCTTGCACAAGAGCGATGCTGTTGTGCCTATTAAAAAATTACTTCATCTAGCGAAGCTGGTCTGTGACTATATCTTCGGGCGCACCAGTCGAGGCTGTACCCCTAAATATCAGCCGATACCTGGCAAGGTGCTCCGAAAACTCGTCAATGACTATATCAAGGCCAGCCAGCCGCCACACA
>JBDTPM010000083.1:0-8511 GCA_039932695.1 Gallionella sp.
CTTCTGAAACACGTTTGAAGCATTCGCTACAGACATACCGAACGCTGTTGGAAATTTGAACGCGTGATTATACCGATTCTTGCCCAACAGAGAACCCCGCTATAAACAATGCACCGATCAAGACCAAGAGGAGCGCGAAAATGTGCGGCCATATTCGGTATCTGATCGAAGCACACTGCCACAACGATCGGTCGCATATCGATACGCTTGCCAGCACTAGACTGCATGAATGGTCGCGATTCGCTAAAAAACACCCGGTTGAAACCACATAAAAAAATGGTTGTAAAATGAAAAATGCTTGCTATAATCAAGGCCGAACCTGAGATAACTAAGAAATCGCTTGAACAAATGGTATGACCATTTACGAAAGGGGCGCGATGTCATTTGAATTGATCGAAAACAGTTTTGAAAATACTGTAGCTCCACTTGTCGTCATCATCGATGACGAATTCACCAGCCGACTGATACTTGACAAGGTATTGCAAAGCGTCCAAAAGAACATCATCGTAAAAACATTTTCCGACCCTATAACCGCACTGGCCTGGATCAGGGAGAATCAGCCGGATCTGATCATTGTCGATTACATGATGAGCGGCATGACCGGGCTGGAAGCGGTACAGCAGATGCGACGGATATATTCTCTCGAAGGCGTGCCTATCGTGGTGGTCACATCGCTTGAGGAGCGGGACATCAAGTATCAGGTGCTTGAATCGGGTGCGACCGATTTCATCACCAAGCCTATCGATCCTTATGAATGCAGGGTCCGGTGCCGCAACATGCTGCATCTGCGCCTGCAGCAGAAGATCATTCTGCATCGCTCTCAATTCCTGGAACAGCGGATCGCGGATGCGACCAAACAGGTACGCGCGCGTGAACATGAAACATTGTTCAGGCTGGCAAAAGCCGGCGAATATCGCGATGAGGAAACCGGGAATCATATCTTGCGCATGGCCAAATATTCGCGCCTGATCGCGGAAGGATTAAGACTGGAAGAAGAACGTTGCGACCTGATCGAAGTCGCCGCACCGATGCATGACATCGGCAAGATCGGCATACCCGACCACATACTGCAAAAGCCGGGCAGGCTGTCCGCAGATGAGCTCGCCATCATGAGGACCCATCCTTTGATCGGCTTCCAGATCCTGCAGAACAGCCCGTCAAAATATCTGAGCATGGGAGCAGAGATCGCACTGTCGCATCACGAAAAATATGATGGCAGCGGTTATCCTCATGGCGCCCAGAAAGACGAAATACCGCTGGAGGCCCGTATCGTCGCCGTTGCGGATGTCTTTGACGCGCTTACTTCGCGCCGTCCATACAAAGTCAGCTGGTCGAATGAAGCAGGACTCTTATACCTGAAAACCCACAGCGGCAAGCATTTCGATCCGGACTGCGTGGAGGCCTTTGCTGCCCAATTCGGCAAGGCCACTATTATCCAGGGACAGATCCAGGATTCTGCAGCGCCCATTCCCGAACAACTGTCCATATGACCCAGGTGCTGGAAAATTTTTTCCAGCGACTGCGGGCCAAATTCCCGAGTTATGGAAGTGAGCATGAACAGGCGCTGGTGCGCATCATCATCTCGCTGCTGGTATTCATTTATCTGAGTTACAAGTTCTTCTCTGCTGAAGATCCTTCCTCCATCATGCCGGTCTTCAATGTTTCCGGCCTGTTCTTTTTAAGCGCGATCCTGCTGGCGATTACGATCTTTCGCAGCAGCGAACCTTCTGAAACAAGGCAATTCATGGCTCTGGTCGGAGATATAAGCGCAATCACATTCGGCATGCTGATGAACGGGGAAGTGGGTTCGCTGTTCTTCGGGATCTACCTCTGGGTCACGGTAGGGAACGGGCTGCGCTATGGCGCCAAGGCACTGCTCAGGGCGCAGGCACTCAGCGTGTTTGGCTTTGTTACAGTGATGCTGTTCAATGATTACTGGTCGTCGCAAGGCACGCTTGCGGCAGGTCTATTGCTCACGCTGATTTCAATTCCGCTTTTTACATTCACATTATTGGGGCGACTGGGTCAGGCGATCATCCGGGCCGAAGAAGCCAGCAAAGCGAAGAGTCATTTCCTGGCCAACATGAGCCACGAGATGCGCACGCCGCTGAATGGCGTCATCGGCGCCAGCGACCTGATACTGGCCACCCCCTTGAATGCGGAGCAAAAAGATCTGGTCAAAACGCTGAGGAACTCGGGACGTATCCTGCTCAAGCTTATCGAAAACGTCCTGGATTTTTCCAAGATCGAAAGCGGCAAGCTGGTCCCAAACATCGTGGATTTCGATCTGCACAGTCTGATCAACAACACCATGGATATGTTCGCATTCCAGGCCGAAAAGAAAGGGCTGCTCCTGCATATGCATGCGTCGCCGGAGACCTGTTTCCTGCTGCGCGGAGATGCACAACATTTGCGGCAAGTCATCATCAATCTGGTCGGAAACTCGATCAAGTTCACCTACGCGGGCATCGTGGAACTGCGGGTAAGCACGCTGGCCCAGAATCTATCATCAGCTCGCCTCAGGTTCGAGGTGATGGACACCGGCATCGGTATCCCGCAAGAGTCGCAGCAGGAAATCTTCGAAAGCTTCACGCAGGCACACGCCAACACGACCAGCAGCAATGGCGGTACCGGCCTGGGTACCACGATCTCGAAACAGCTCGTCGAGTTCATGGGCGGCCAGATCGGTTTGCACAGCGAAGTGAACAAGGGCAGCACGTTCTGGTTCGAGCTTCCGTTCGAGAAGCAACCTGAAAGTCGCATACTCGATGAGATGCCGACACTGCGCCAGATCCGTGTGCTCGGTGCGGGGATGTCGGCCAGCGAACAAGTCGCGGTTACAGATTATCTCTCCGGCTGGGGAGCGCGTTTCGAACATGCGGCAACTCCGGCACAACTTTTCTCGCTGCTGGGACAGACCGCTTCTGACGGTTTGCACAGCCACGTCGTACTGTGCAGACCGCAAACGATGGGCATGGATGTCAGGGAGTTTGCCACCCATGTGTGGGCTGAATATTCCACCAGCAATGTATCGCTGATCCTGATCGTTTCCGATGTGGCCGGCAAAGATCAGGAACAATTGCTCAAAATGGGATATTCGTGTCTGTTGAAGACCCCGATAGACAAGACACTGTTGTTCAATGCGCTGCATGGAGCCTTGCCAGCCGAAGCGGTTTCTCCCGAAGTCGTTTCGTTCGTCGAACACTATGAGCGTAACATCCATGAAAATCGCCGGCTCGATATTCTGGTGGCCGAAGACAACGCGACCAACCGCAAGATCATTTCGAAAATACTGGAATATGCCGGGCACAACGTAGATCTGGTAGAGAATGGCGACCTGGCGTTGGACATGCTGGAAAACAAGCGATATGACCTGGCGATCATGGACATGCACATGCCGGTTCTGGCCGGCCTGGAAGCAATGAAGATCTACCGGATGACCGACAGGACAGAGCCGCACATGCCGATCGCTATCCTGACCGCCAGCGCGACAGTCGAGGCCAAGAGCGAGTGCGAGGCAGCCGGAGTCGATGCATTTCTTACCAAACCGATTGATGCCCGCACACTGCTTGATACTGTTGCCAGACTTACCGCAACCGTTAACTATGCGCCTGTCACCCGCAAATCCGTTCCGTTACGGGTCAACGCCGGAGAGACGGGTGCCGTGGATGATCTGTTGATCAACAAAACGACACTGCACCACCTCAGACTACTGGGAGCTATGAACGATGATTTCCTGGATAGCGTGATCCATGGATTTTTTATGGAAGGAGAGCAACTGCTGGACTCCATGAAAAGGGCACTGCTCGAACATGAATATACGCTGTTCAAGGAACTCGCCCACGCGCTGAAAGGATGTTCAGGCAACCTGGGGGCGGAAGCTCTGTTCCAGATTTGCCGCGAAATCTCCCAGTACAACCATGCCGACTTGCACGCATCAGCGGACAGTCTATTGAACAAGGCCCGCGACAGCTTTAATGTCACCAGACAAGCGATGATCCGTTATCAGGATGAGCATCGGCAAGCCTTGGGTTCATAACACCAGCGATATTTCTGTTTTTCTGCGCGTCACGGCGGCATTTTGCACCGCTTCACCAGATTGTTTCACCGCTTCACTCTTACCATAATATTTTTGCTGTGAGCGCAGGATGCGATCCATCACCTTGAGATCCTTCACACTCAATTGCAAGGCCGCATCGACCCAGATATTGGTGATATCCAGCATCTCCTGATAGGTGACCGGGTTGAAACGATGCCGGGCTTTTAGCAGCGCCATGTATCCATTGGAACAGCGCGAACGTTTTGCAGCGTAATCACGTACTGCTTCAACGCCCTCTCCGTCTTCCACCAGCACATCAACCAGTCCAAGCTCATGGAGTTCTGCCGCCGAATAGATTTTTCCGCTTAGTATCATTTTCTCGGCGTTGGCCACCCCGATTTTTCGCGCTGTCAGACTGAAAGCTCCATGACCGGGGATAAGGTTGAACAGCATTTCCGGAAAGCCCATCTTGGCGCCGCGTTCGGCGATGATCACATCGCTGGCCAGCGCAGCCTCAAGCCCTCCTCCGAGAGCATCGCCCTGAACCAGAGAAATAGTGATCAACGGAAAGTTGTAATGACTGGTTCTGGAAAATATCACGTCCAGGCATTTGATCGAGTACTTCAACAAAGCCTGGCGGTCTTGATTCTTGATCAGTAAGGAAAACAACTCGAGATCTCCGCCGAGGTTGAATACTCCGGGGGTCAGGGAAGCCGCGACCGCATAGCGAACAGGGTGCAACTGATCCCCGGCTTGTATCTTGCCGCCACATTTTTCCAGGATTCTTTGATGGTGATCCAATTCATCCAGCAATTTCCTGCTGCAACAAGGTATGCCTTCAGGGTTCATCTCTGTCCACAAAACCCCGTACTCGGGATCGAACCTTGTTGAAATTTGAGAGTATTCGATTTCCAGCGGATTGATCCCGATAGGCAGAATTTCCAACTGGACCGTTTCGCTATTGCCCCAAGTTCCTAGCTTCCCCATTTCGTCATCCCCTTGATTATAGTGTACCCGCGTGGAATAAATCACTTTCAATCCATTCGTAATCGCGCAATGACCATCCCGACCCAAACTCAAACCTGATTCTGCACATAGCAAATTCATTGTTTTGCCACGCGCTTAAACTACCAAGCTTCGTCATCTGTTCAAGCGGTGAATAGATATGGGAAACCGGGCTATTTATCTCTTTGCCATTCCCTTTAACCTGCATGGGTACCCAGCCGCTCTAGCATGTCCGCTATAATGCCGGCGTTGCAATTCCCGGCCCGGCCATGCCCGCTATCCAGTTGCTCCCAGACCTCCTCATCAATCAAATCGCCGCCGGCGAGGTGATCGAACGCCCTGCTGCGGCACTCAAGGAGTTGCTGGAAAACAGTCTGGATGCGGGGGCGACCGACATCGCGGTGCAACTGGATGGCGGCGGAATCAAGCTGCTGCGCGTGCGCGACAATGGCAATGGGATCGCCAAAAGCGAACTGTCACTGGCACTGATGCGGCACGCCACCAGCAAGATCGCCTCGCTGGATGATCTGCAACGGGTCGCCAGCATGGGCTTTCGCGGCGAGGCACTGGCGAGCATTGCGGCGGTAGCGCAACTCACCCTGACCAGCCGCACCGCTTCCGATAGCCATGCCTGGAGTATAGAAGCGGCAGACGGCAATCTCGGCGAAGCCCGTCCCGCCAGCCAAGCACAAGGCACTACGGTGGAGATACGCGAGCTGTATTTCAATACGCCGGCGCGACGAAAGTTCCTGAAATCGGAAGCCACCGAATTCGCCTGGTGCGATGAAGCTTTCAAACGCATCGCGTTATCGCGCCCGGACGTCGCTTTTTCGCTGCAACACAACGGGCGTACAGTGTGGCAGTTATCCTCCCAGGAGACATCCGTAGGGGCGTATGGCAATACGCCCCATGCCATTGCGCAGCGTATCTCAGCCATTCTTGGCGATGAGTTCGGTCATGCTGCGGTATCGGTGTCGCGCAACGCGGCGAACCTCTCGCTGCGGGGGCTGGCGGCCCTGCCCGCCTATTCTCGCGCCAGCCGCGATGTGCAGTATTTTTTCGTCAATGGCCGCTTCGTGCGCGACAAGGTCGCCAGCCACGCGCTGCGCCAGGCCTATCAGGACATCCTGCATCATCAGCGCCATCCGGCGTTTGTACTGTTCCTGGAGCTGCCTCCCGAACTGGTCGATGTGAACGTGCATCCTGCCAAGAGCGAAGTGCGCTTTCGCGAGAGTCAGGGGGTACATCAATTCATCTTTCACACACTGCAACAGGCGCTCGCCGTTCCAGCTGCTGCAACTCCTCTACAACAGCCTGCGACATTCATCCCTACGCAGCAGAACATCGGGCTGGGTATCGCGCAATCAGGGACGGCTTATCAGTTGTGGGAAGCTTTTTCGGAAAAACCAAACCCCTCCCAGCCTCCCCTTGCACCCACAAGGAGTACGCCGGTGGGTACCCCGCTGCTGCGCAACGACCCTTCCGCAGTCAGCGGAGGAGCAGTCCTCCCCCCTGACAAGGGGGGACTGAGGGGGGTTTCTTCACCGTTTCCTGTTTCACCTGACGAATTCCCGCTCGGCTTCGCCCTCGCTCAGCTTTCCGGTGTCTATATCCTGGCGCAGAATGCGCGCGGTCTGATCGTCGTGGACATGCACGCCGCACATGAGCGCATCGTCTATGAAAAACTCAAAACATCGATGGATACCGAGCAGATCGCCACCCAACCGCTGCTGATCCCGGTGAGCTTCCATGCCGATGCACTGGATATCGCGACTGTGGAATCGGAACAGGATGCGCTCAAAACGCTGGGCTTCGACATCGCCCCGCTCTCGCCCACCACACTGGCCGTGCGTGCAATGCCGGTGATGCTCAAACAATCCGAAGCAGAAGCCGCCGCACGGGATGTGATAGAAGAACTTGGGGAATTCGGCGCGAGCCGAGTACTGACCGAACGGCGCAATGAACTGCTTTCCACCCTAGCCTGCCACGGCGCGGTACGCGCAAACCGGATATTGAGCGTCACCGAAATGAACTCACTGTTGCGGGAGATGGAACAGACCGAGCGTTCCGGGCAGTGCAACCACGGTCGCCCGACCTGGTTCCAGTTGAGCATGAACGAACTGGACAAGATGTTCATGCGCGGGCAATGAATTCAGCGAATAGTCGTTAGACGTTAGTCGCTAGTTGAAAAACCCAAACCGCGCAGCTACAACACCCACTAACAACTAACGACCAATGACTAACGACTCAAAATTGCCAAAGGCAATTTTCCTGATGGGTCCCACCGCCAGCGGCAAGACCGGTGTCGCGGTGGAACTGGCACAAACCCTGCCAGTGGAAATCATCAGCGTGGATTCCGCACTGGTATACCGCGACATGAGCATCGGCACTGCCAAACCGGATGCCGCAACACTGGCACGTGCACCGCATCACCTGATCGACATACGCGATCCCACCGAGGCTTATTCCGCCGCCGCGTTCCGCCGTGATGCACTGCGCCTGATGCACGATATCTCACTGCGCGGGAAGATCCCGTTGCTGGTGGGCGGGACCATGTTGTATTTCCGAGCCTTGCAACATGGCCTGAGCCCCCTGCCGGAAGCCGATCCCGCGATACGTGCTGAACTCGATGCGCTTATTGCACAACACGGCGTGCCGTATTTGCACAGACAATTGGCCGCAGTGGATGCAGAGACCGCCGCGCGTCTTGCCCCCAACGACACACAGCGCATCCAGCGCGCAATGGAGATCTATCGGCTCACCGGACAAGCGATGTCCGAACTGCTAAAACAAAAAACCGACCGGGAACTGCCTTACCATATCTTGCCCATCGCGCTGATTCCCGGCACCCGCAGCGTGTTGCACCAGCGCATCGCCACACGCTTCCAGAGCATGCTCGAACTCGGCCTGCTAAATGAACTACGCATGCTCCGAAAAAGATATCCGCTGCATCCGAACATGACCTCGATGCGCTGTGTAGGTTATCGCCAGGCTTGGCAATTCATCGAAGGTGAAATCGATCAGGCGCAACTCATGGAAACCGGCATCGCCGCCACTAGGCAACTCGCCAAACGGCAACTCACCTGGTTGCGTTCCATGCCGGACAATATCGAGATCGATTGTCTGGCACCCGATCTTGCGGAACAGGTTCGCGCTGTCATCGCTGACTAACCACGTCGATTGCGGCATAATGCACACCTCATTTTTTGAAAGACCGACGCAATGAAAATCTCCGTCATCGGCTCCGGCTATGTGGGTTTGGTCTCAGGCGCATGTCTGGCCGAATTGGGCAACGATGTGCTTTGCCTGGACGTGGACCCGCGCAAGATCGCGATACTGCAACAAGGCGGTGTGCCGATCTATGAACCGGGGCTGGAAGAAGTCATCAAGAGCAACGTCGCCGCCGGCCGCCTGCGCTTCACCACCGATGTGGCGGAGAGCGTCGCGCACGGCCTGGTGCAGATGAT
>JBDTPM010000084.1:0-2120 GCA_039932695.1 Gallionella sp.
CCTTGCGGCACACGGACCTGAACCGTGCGCGTCTACCAATTCCGCCATCTGGGCATATTGCTGAAGGCGCGCAATTTAATTGTTAAAGGATGTATTGTCAATGAAAAATAAAAATAACCTGCGTTTGCAGGACCCGTTTTTGGAACGCGAACGCGAACAATATGAAAGCCCGCTGCCCAGCCGCGAGTTCATATTGCAGATACTCACCGAACAGGGTGCGCCGGTGGCAGATGAAGAGCTGCTGGATCTATTGCGCATCGAAAAGGATGAAGAGGACCTGTTCTCGCGCCGTTTGCGCGCGATGGAACGCGATGGCCAGATCATGCGCAATCGCAAGCGTGCCATCTGCGTGGTGGACAAGCTCGATCTGGTCAAGGGCAAGGTGCAGGGCCATCCGGACGGCTTCGGCTTCCTGATCCCCGAGGACGGCAGTCCCGACATGTTTCTCAGCGAGAAGGAGATGCACCAGGTATTGCACGGCGACGTCGTGATGGTGCGCCAATCCGGCGTGGACCGGCGCGGCCGCCCCGAGGCCAAGATCGTCGAGGTGCTTGAACGTGGCAACAATCGCGTGGTCGGCCGCTTGTATGAAGAGCACGGCATCAGGTTCGTCGTGGCGGAGAACCGCCGCATCACCCAGGACATTCTGGTCGCACCGGGCGAATCCGGCGCTGCCCAGGCAGGGCAGGTGGTGATGCTGGAAATCATCAAGCACCCCGACAAACATGCGCAGCCGATCGGACGCATCGTCGAAGTGCTGGGCAACTATGCCGACCCCGGCATGGAGATCGAGATCGCGTTGCGGAAGCACGACCTGCCGTACGAGTTTCCCAAGGATGTCGAAAAGCAGGCCAAAGCGATCGCTCCTGTCGTTTCTGCGGCAGACTGGGCTGGGCGCGAAGACATCCGCAACCTGCCGCTGGTCACGATAGACGGCGAGACCGCTCGCGACTTCGATGACGCGGTGTATTGCGAACCTGAAAAGGGAGGCTACCGTCTGGTGGTGGCGATCGCCGATGTCAGCCACTATGTGCAGACCGGCGACGCGCTTGACCGTGAGGCGATCCTGCGCGGCAACTCGGTTTACTTCCCGCGCCGTGTGATCCCGATGTTGCCGGAAGAATTATCCAACGGCCTGTGTTCTTTGAACCCCAAGGTGGACCGGCTGTGCATGGTGTGCGACATGCACATCAGCAGCAGCGGCGATATCGAAAGATATCGCTTCTATCCGTCGGTGATGTTTTCGCAAGCCCGGCTGACTTATACGCAAGTCGCGGCGATGCTGGCCGAACCGGATGGCGAGCTGGCGAAGAGCAATGCAGCTATCGTGCCGCATTTGCAGAACCTCTACGCCTTGTTCCAGAAGTTGCTGCATGCCCGTGCCAAGCGCGGCGCGATCGACTTCGAGACGGTCGAGACGCAGATGATCTTCACCGACCAGGGCAAGATCGAGCGGATCATACCGGTGATACGCAACGACGCGCACAAGCTGATCGAGGAATGCATGCTGGCGGCCAACGTATGCGCTGCGGGCTATCTGCAGGAACATCAGCACACCGTGCTGTACCGCATCCACCAGGGGCCGACACCGGAGAAGCTGGAAGCGCTGCGCGAATTCATGAAGGAATTCGGTTTGCAACTCACCGGTGAAGACGATCCGCAGGCAGCCGATTATTCCAAGCTGCTCAAGCGCATCAAAGGACGTCCCGATGCCGGCTTGCTGCAAATGGTGATGCTGCGCTCCCTGCGCCAGGCCAAGTATGAGCCGGAGAACATCGGGCACTTCGGTCTGGGCTACGATGCTTACACCCACTTCACCTCGCCGATACGCCGCTATCCGGACTTGCTGGTGCATCGCGCCATCAACGCCGTGCTGCAGGGCAAGAAATATACGCCGGCGCAGAAGTGGGCCGAGCTGGGTGCGCATTGCTCGATGACCGAGCGCCGCGCCGACGATGCCACGCGCGATGTCGAAGCATGGTTGAAATGTTTCTATATGCGCGATCATCTTGGCAGCGTGTTCACCGGATCGGTTTCTTCGGTGACCAGCTTCGGCATGTTCGTTTCGCTGGACGACCTTTATGTCGAAGGGCTGGTGCATATTTCCGAACTCGGCAAGG
>JBDTPM010000085.1:0-3157 GCA_039932695.1 Gallionella sp.
GTCGCAGTCGTGGTATTTTCAGCCAAGAGATTCCTCACGCCGGATTCGTTCTATCGGTACGGGCATTACCGGGGTAATGCAGTCGCGGAGATCGCTGCCAAAGTGCCCAAGCTCCAGAGTTCTGCTTCTTGCCAGCCATGCCACCAGAAGGCATACGAAGAGTGGACAGCCGGCATCCACCGGAAAGCAACCAGAAACAACGCGATTCAGGGTGTCGTCTACAAATATGGTCCGAATTGTGAAGTTTGTCACACCGGGCCGGCAGGCAACCATCCGTCTGCAGAGGCCATGCCGCTTTCTGTCGAGGATCGAGTGACCTCGATCACTCATCCTGAAATCAAAGTCCATCCGGCCAATGTGCCTGGCAGAAAACTGATGCTGACTCCGCAAGAAATGCGCGGTGTGTGCCTTAACTGCCATGAAAAAATGGAGGCTCGCCCGCTTGAACAGAAACAGATCGAAGTTGCCAGCCATAGCGGCGAGGAGCTATGCACCAAATGTCACAACCCGCACTCGCCCAGGATCATCTATGCCAGCCTGCCCCAGGGCAGGCGTGGAAATGCGCAGGATGGCAAGACCGTCGCTGCTGCCTGCAGCGGTTGCCATGGCGAGAAAGGCATGAGCGTCAATCCGGCATGGCCTAACCTGGCCGGACAACATAGCGACTTTCTGGTTGATGCGCTCAAGTCGTTCAAATCAGGGGTGCGCAAAAACGTCATGATGAGTGCCATGGCGGCCGGTCTGAACGAGGCTGATATCCGCAATGTGGCGGCCTATTTTTCCAGATTCAGTTGCGGTGTGGCTGGCGGCGACAAGACCAAGGCCGCGCTGGGTAAAGCCAAGGCGGAAAATTGCAAGGCATGCCACAGCGCAGGCGGACTTTACGGTAGCGGTTCCCCCGGTGTCAGCGGCATCCCGACCTGGCCGAACCTGGCTGGTCAGAACGCCGAGTACCTGGCCACCACACTCAAGTCCTACCAGGATGGCAGCCGTGTCCACCCGGTCATGACGAGTATCGCGAAGACACTGAGTGATGCCGATATCGATCACTTGTCGTCTTACTACGCCAGCATGAAATGCAAATGAGCAATTTTCCAGATGAGGCGAACATGACAACTGAAGATTCAATAATCCAGACGCAAGAAGTCCCCTTGTCCCGGCGGCGTTTCATCGAACTTTTGGGCAAAAGCGCAGTTTGTGCCGGAACACTGGTCGGTGCTGGCAGCGCGATCGGCTCAGCGGAACCGGGAGTCGGCAAGCGCGGATTTCAACAGGATGATGAGCAGTACAACGAGTCGGTCTACAATCCGCCCAAGATAGCCGAATACAACTGGAACGACCATCAATGGGCGATGGGTGTCGATACTACCCGCTGTATCGGCTGTCTGCGCTGCATGGAGGCGTGCAAGATGGAGAACAGTGTGCAGATGGATGCCTTTCATCATCGCACCTGGGTCGAGCGCTATGTGTATCTGGAAGGTTCGAATACCGCGCTCGTCGATAGCCAGGCTGATCCGAAGAATATCGAAAATGCCGGATCGGAGACCAGGTTCCGGTTCGACAACCGCTACCGGAACGTCAAGGTAGACAAAGCGTTCTTTGTGCCCAAGCTGTGCAATCAATGCGAGCATCCGTCGTGTGTGCAGGTGTGCCCGACCGGAGCCACCTTCAAGGCCAAAGACGGTCCGGTGTTGATCGACACGACTTATTGCATCGGATGCCAGTATTGCGTACAGGCATGCCCTTACGGTGCGCGCAGCTTCAATGAAGTCAGGGGGACCGCGGAAAAATGCAACTGGTGCTATCACCGCATCACCAAGGGACTCAATCCGGCATGTGTCGAGGTATGTCCGACCGGTACGCGCATCTTCGGCGATCGCAATGACCCGCAAAGCCCGATCAGCCTGTTCATCAAAAATAACCACGTGCAGGTGCTGAAGCCGGAGATGGGCAACGCGCCCAATGTGTTTTACAAGGGCATAGACAAGGAGGTGGTGTGATGGAAAGCATATTTCACCACGTCACTCCGCATATCGGGTTCATCTATCCGAATGAGAGCGAGCTGCCATGGACCCAACTGATCGTGATCTACCCCTATATCACCGGGCTGGTCGCAGGCGCGTTCGTGGTATCCAGCCTGCATCATGTGTTCAACATAAAGAGGTTCGCGCCGATCTCCCGGTTTGCCCTGCTGACTGCGCTGTGTTTCATGTTTTTCGCGCCATCACCGTTGCTATTCCACCTGGGCCAGCCGACCCGCGCGTTCAACGCGGTGATCACGCCGCACTGGACCTCGGCGATGGCGGCGTTCGGCTATGTCGCCGGATTCTACCTGTGCCTGTTGCTGCTGGAAACATGGTTCGCGTTCCGCGCCGATATCGTCGCGATGTCCAAGGTCAGGACCGGCATCATGGGAAAAGTCTATGGCTGGCTCACGCTGGGGTCGGACGATGTGTCGCATCGTGCTCTGGAGATCGATCATAAAATTGCACGCACACTGTCCATGATCGGCATTCCGGCAGCGTGCGGCCTGCACGGCTATGTCGGTTTCGTATTCGGATCGCTGAAGACGCGCGAATGGTGGTCGTCCGATCTGATGCCGGTCATTTTCCTGTTGTCCGCGGTGGGATCGGGGGTCGGATTGCTGATCGTGCTGTATGTGATCGTATCCAAGTTCCGCAACACACCGATACCCAACGATACGATGCGCGGCCTGTTGTATGTATTGTTCACTGCCATCACTGTCGTGATGGTGATCGAGGGTCTGGAATTGCTGGAGATATTCTACAAGGCGCGCGAGGGTGTCGAAACCGTAAGGGCGTTGATCACCGGGCCGATCTGGGCCGGCATGGCCATACAATGGGCCATGTCCTTCTTCGTGCTGGCGGTCACATCGGTGTTGCTGTTGTACAACGTGCATGGGAAGCGTTTGGTCAACTGGCTCTTCCTGAGCGGATTGGCCATGATGGTGGGTGTGTTGGCGATGCGCTGGAACGTGGTGATAGGCGGGCAGGAATTGTCCAAGACCATGAAGGGCTTGCTGACCTACTATCCCGAGTTGTTCGGGCGTGAGAGTTTGTTCACTGTTCTGATCATCACTATCTGCCCTTATGTCACGCTGTGGCTGGTGACAAAGCTGTTGCCACCCTGGGAAGAC
>JBDTPM010000086.1:0-9306 GCA_039932695.1 Gallionella sp.
CGGCAGGTGATACTGGAAGCGAAGATCGTCGAAGTGCAATTGAACGACAGTTTCCAGTCGGGTGTAAATTGGGCTGCGTTCAAGAATAATCTCAACAGCCGTACTTCGGCAGGACAGTTATCATCCGGTACCACTCTTGCTGTGACGGGTGCGCTTACCAACGGAGCAATCACTTCCATTCCCGGTGCAGACTTGGCTTTGGCTGCTGCTTCAGGGCAGGCTGCCGGGTCTTTGTTTGGCCTGGCATTCCAGACCAGTAACTTTGCCGCGCTGTTGAGTTTCCTTGAGTCGCAGGGCAACGTGCACGTGCTGTCCAGCCCGCGCATTGCCACCCTGAACAACCAGAAAGCCGTGCTTAAGGTCGGCACGGACGAGTTCTTCGTCACCGAGGTTACTGGAGGTACGCAATCGACAACCGCCATTGCGGGTACGTCACCGACAGTCAAGGTGCAACCGTTCTTTTCCGGAATTATGCTGGATGTGACACCTCGTATCGACGAGAACAACGAAATCATCTTGCATGTGCATCCTTCGGTTAGCGCAGTCACTACGGTGAACAAGACTGTGGACCTGGGAACAACCATGGGTACCTACAATCTGCCGCTGGCTTCCAGTTCAGTCTCCGAAACCGACAGCATCGTGCGTGCCCGCGATGGTCAGATCGTCGCCATCGGCGGCTTGATGAGGCAGGCGACTTTCGATGATCAGTCCGGCTTGCCGGGACTGCCGAAAGCTGTATTCGGGCAAACCAGCAAGCGCAGCGAGAAGCGCGAGTTGGTGATTCTGCTCAAGCCCACCGTGGTGGATGGCGATAAGGACTGGTCGGATGACATTACGCAAAGCCGTGATCGCATCAGCAGCTTCAACGGGCAGGGCACAAGCGGCAAACCATGAATCAGAGGACAGAAGTCATAGGACAGAAATCATATGGTTGTGTGCCGCTACGCGGCATGTTCCTGAAAACTGCGCGGCGCTGCCGCGACAAAACCCCTGTCTTCCGTCTTCAGTCATCTGATGGATCTACTAGCCATCTGACTAAGCTGGTAAACAACACCAGCCAAGTCATTGGTTATGTCCTCTGATATGTATCTACAGCATTTTGGCCTGCGCGAACCACCCTTCGGACTGACCCCTGACACCAGCTTTTTTTTCGCCTGTTCCAGTTATCAGGAGGCGCTCAATACGCTGCTGGTAGCCGCGCGCAACGGCGAAGGCTTCATCAAGATCACCGGTGAAGTTGGCAATGGCAAGACGATGCTGTGCCGCAAATTCCTCGCCACGCTGAATCTTGGCCAGCAGTCCACCACGCTGATCGGCACCCAGGATCAGGCGGCCGATGCAGTCTCAGCGCCGCGTTTCATTACCGCCTACATTCCCAACCCCTATCTCGAGCCGCGCAGCCTGCTGCTGGCATTGGCGGACGAGTTCCGCGTGACACTGGAAAAAGATGTCGACCAGCACCTGATGCTGAAAGGCCTGACGCGCGCGCTGCTGGAATGTGCACGAAACGGTCAGCGCGCACTGGTGTGCCTGGACGAGGCGCAGGCGATGCCGCTGGAAAGTCTGGAAGTGCTGCGCCTGCTCACCAATCTGGAGACCGAAAAGCGCAAATTGCTGCAAGTGGTGCTGTTCGGGCAGCCGGAGCTGGAGGAGCGGTTGCGCCACCACTCGATCCGCCAATTGCGCCAGCGCATCAGTTTTCAATACGACCTGCAGGGTTTGCGCAGGGACGAACTGGAGCGCTATCTGCGCCACCGTTTGGCGGTGGCCGGATATGCCGGCGAAACGCTGTTCAGCAAAGGTGCGGTGGGAAAGCTTCACCGTATCACCGGCGGCACGCCAAGGCTGGTCAACATCGTCGCAAACAAGGCCTTGATGCTGGCGTACGGTGAGGGCAGGCAGCAGGTGTTGACCAGTCATGTCCGTGATGCGGCAGCCGATACGCCGGAAGTTCGCCGCGATTGGTTGCCCTGGGCAGCAGCGTTGACCTCGTTGGCCGTGCTCGCCTCGTTGGTGATCGGGTGGACGGTGCTGAAATGAGCGTCATCAATCAAGTGCTCAACCAGCTCGAGCAGCGCGGTGCGCATAGTACGGCGGAGCAGACCCTGGTGCGCGCAGTGGTGCACACCAGGCGCGATTTCATCATGCCCTTGCTTGCGATCGGATTGGTGCTGATAGCCGGCATCGTCGCATGGCAATGGGTGTCGTCACGCAAACCGGATGTGATGGCGGCTAGCGTTGTTCAAAAGCAATCTGTCGCGCCGACAGTCGCCCCGGCATCGGGCGTATCAGCCGAAGCTGCGCCGACCGAATCGCTGATGCCGGCTTCGCGTCTGAGCCTTGAATTGAGCTCGGTGCCGCTACCCTCTACCCTTCGACAGGACTCAGGGCAGGCCTTGAGGGGTGGCAGCAGCAAGCCGGTAGCAAATCCCGCACCTGTTGCCGAACCCGGAACCAATACGCCGGTTTCAACAGCCCGGCCACTGCCTGTACCGGCAACCACAGCAAAAGTGTTCGCTCAATCTTCAGGCAGTGCTGTGCCGATGAAAAAGATCAGCTCGGCGCAACAGGCCGATGCGGAATTTCGCCGGTCAGCCGTGTTGATGCAGCTGGGGCGCATCGACGATGCGATAGCGGGATACGAGGCGGCATTGCGTCTGGATGCTGGTCATGATGCGTCGCGGCAGGCTCTGGTCGCCTTGCTGCTGGAGGGAAAGCGCAACTCGGATGCCGAGAAGGTGTTGCTGGAGGGGCTGAACATCAAACCCGAAAATACCGGACTCACGATGTTGCTGGCACGCCTGCAGGTGGAGCGCGGCTCGATCGAACAGGCCACCGCGACACTGGAAAAATCCCTGCCGTTTGCCGATACTCAAGCCGATTACCGGGCATTTCTGGCGGCATTGCTGCAACGCCAGAATCGCAACGAAGAGGCAATCAGGCAATACCAGATCGTGCTGCAGCACGCGCCCGGCAATGGCGTCTGGCTGATGGGCTACGGCATTTCCCTGCAGGCCTTGCTGCGTAATGCCGAAGCCAAAGATATTTTCCAGCGTGCGCTCGATACCCGGACCCTCAGCCCTGAGTTGCAGGCGTTCGTGCAGCAGAAACTCAAGGGGCTTTGAGGTTCGGAAGACAGAAGACATACTTTTGTGTGCCGCTATGCGGCACAATTAAAACAGGACGCGGCATAGCCGCGACAACCCCTCTGTCATCTGTCATCTGAACGCAGTGTCCTTGCCACCACCCACGCGCTGATCCTTTTCGCCCCTTTGTGTTGTGCGGCTGCAGCCAGTGCGTTCAGGCTCGCCCCGGTGGTCAGCACATCATCCACCAGCACGACGTGTTTTCCGCTCAGATCCATTTCGCAACTGAATGCGTTGCGCACGTTCTTGTCGCGTTCTTTCCAGGGTAAGGCAGACTGAGGCGGCGTATCGCGCACGCGCCGGCATCCGTCAGGCGATATCTTGAGATCCAGTTCACGTGCGACTGTTGTGGCGAGCAGCAGCGATTGATTGAAGCCGCGTTCGCGCAATTTGGCGGGATGCAGCGGCATCGGGATCAGATAGTCAGGCAGTACATCTTTGTCGACACGCTGTGCCAGCTTTTTTGCGAAGGCATGTGCCAGGGCGAGCTGTTCGCCATACTTCATTGCCTGTATCAATTTGTCCAGCGGGAAGGAATAACTGAACACGGCGACGGTGCTGGTGAATAACGGTGATTTTTTCAAACACTGGCCGCAGACTTCCCCGGCGGGTGTAGGCAGCGCACAGACCGGGCAATGTGGAGTATCCAGATAGGGCAAGGCCCGGTCGCAGGCGCCACACCACAGTCCGTCATGGCTCATGCTGCCGCACAGTACACAGGGTTGCGCGGGCAGGATGCGCTCAATCGCTGTACGGATGTTCAGGGTTGCATGGTGTAAAATTGACAAGGCATGGTCCTTACAGGATGATGCGCCGCTGCCTTCAGGATGGAGCTTCGGAAGGCGATCAACTAATGAACACATCATACCCAGTTAGAACATCATGAACACACAAACCATAGAATTCATCCGTCCGGTCAAAAAATCCACCGCACCGCAGCGTTGGAGCGTGAGCGATGTGGAAGCATTGTTCAAATTGCCGTTCGCCGACCTGATGTTCCGCGCGCAGCAAGTGCACCGCGAGCATTTCGATCCGAATGCGGTGCAGCTCTCCACGCTGCTGTCGATCAAGACCGGTGGCTGCTCCGAAGATTGCGGCTATTGCCCGCAATCGGCGTTCCATTCCACCGGCGTGGAGAACCGCAAGATGCTGGAGGTGGATGAAGTGGTGAAGGCGGCCAAGGCCGCGCAGCAAAGTGGTGCGGACCGTTTCTGCATGGGCGCTGCCTGGCGCGAGCCGAGCAAGGAAGATATGGAGAGCGTGGTCGAGATGGTCAAGGCGGTGCGCGGACTGGGCATGGAGACCTGCGCCACGCTGGGCATGCTGAACGATGAACAGACCGAGCAACTGCGCGCCGCCGGACTGGATTACTACAACCATAATCTGGACACCTCCCCGGAATTCTACGGCGACATCATCACCACCCGCGATTATCAGGACAGGCTGGACACGCTGGAGCGCGTGCGCAAAGCCGGCATGCATGTGTGCAGCGGCGGCATCGTCGGCATGGGCGAGAACCTCACGCAACGCGCCGGACTCATCGCACAACTCGCCAACCTGGACCCGTATCCCGAGAGTGTGCCGATCAACAATCTGGTCAAGGTCGAGGGCACGCCGCTGGCGCAGACCGAAGACCTCGACCCGCTCGACTTCGTCCGCACCATCGCAGTGGCGCGCATCACGATGCCGGCCGCGCGCGTGCGTCTCTCTGCCGGGCGTCAGCAGATGTCCGATGCCGTGCAAGCGCTTTGTTTCCTCGCAGGCGCGAACTCCATTTTCTACGGCGAGCAACTGCTGACTACCGGCAATCCCGATGCCGGACGTGATCGGGCGTTGATGGTTAAGCTGGGCATGTATCCGTTTGCTGAGAAAATGTAGGTTGGGTTAGCGCAGCGTAACCCAACGATGCGCAATGTTGGGTTACGGCGCAAGCCCCCTATCCAACTTTCCCCCGCAAGCGGGAGAAAGAGCAAACGTGAAAAGCAGTTTCTTTGACGCGCCTAACCCAACCTACAAAACCCATGCCATTCCACGAACTTCAACAGGAACTCAAAACGCGCGCCGCGCAAGGCCTGTTGCGCCAGCGCGGCACCATGCAGAGCCCGCAATCGCCGCACATCATCGTCGATGGCAAGCCCTACCTTTCTTTTTGCAGTAACGACTATCTCGGCCTGGCCAACCACCCGCAACTGATCACCGCGTTGCAGCAGGGTGCGGCGCAATACGGCGTGGGGGCTGGTGCGGCGCATCTGGTGAGCGGGCACACACAAGCACATCATGAACTCGAGATCGCGCTGGCGGCTTTCGTCGGCAAACCTGCCGCGCTGTTGTTCTCCACCGGTTACATGGCCAACCTCGGTGTCGTGCAGGCTCTGGTCGGCAAGGGCGATACGGTGTTCGCCGACAAGCTCAATCATTCCTCGTTGAATGACGCGATGCTGCTGTCGCGTGCCGACGTGAAACGTTACCGCCACAACGACATCGCGCATTTGGCAAGATTGTCAGAGAAATGTGAAAACACCTCGAGCAGTCGTCGCGAGCAGGGCGAAATGCAAGGAGCCGCGCAACTAGCGACGAGGCACACCGAGGTGGTAGACGAGGAACGAGTGAGCACGCGACACAGCAGATCGCACGCGCAGCAGACTGATCGTGGTGTTGGGCGCAAACTCATCATCACCGATGCCGTGTTCAGCATGGACGGCGACCTGGCTCCTTTGCCGGAATTGCTCGCGTTGTGCGAGCAGCACAATGCCTGGTTGCTGGTCGATGATGCGCATGGTTTCGGTATGTTGGGTAGGCAAGGGCGCGGGTCGATGGCGCACTTCAAGATTGATTCACCGCGCATCATCTATATGGCAACGCTCGGCAAGGCTGCCGGCGTATCCGGTGCCTTCGTCGCGGCCGAGCAAGTCGTCATCGACACGCTGATCAACCATGCGCGCAGCTATGTCTACACAACCGCTACCCCACCCGCCTTGGCGAGCGCGGTGTTGGCTAGCCTGCGGTTGATAGAACAAGGCGGGGAATTGCGCGCGCATCTGCAAAGATTGATCGCGCAATTACGCAGCGGTTTGGGCGACCTTCAGTGGAAGTTGATGCCCTCGACCACCGCGATACAACCATTGCTGATCGGCGACAACCAGCAAGCACTGAAATTAAGCGAAGGGCTGCGTGAGCGGGGCATTTGGGTCGCTGCGATCCGTCCGCCGACCGTGCCACAGGGTACGGCGCGGTTGCGCATCACTTTGTCTGCCGCGCATACTGAAAGCGATGTCGAACAATTGGTCGGAGAGCTGCATGACCTTGCTCAGGAATCATAAATCCGCGCAGCGTTCGTTTGCTCCCTCTCCCGCGCGCGGGAGGGTTGCACCCGCAAGGGGTAGGCCGTGGTTGTAAGGGGCTAAAGCCCCAACAACACACGCACGGGTGAGGGAAATGGCGACCATGCACGTTGACGTTACAGGTAGCGGAGAGCCGCTGGTCATGCTGCATGGCTGGGGCATGCACAGCGGGATCTGGAGCGATACTGCCGCGCAATTGGCGCAACACTACCAGGTGCATTGCGTCGATCTGCCGGGGCATGGCGCGAGCAAACCGCTTGATGCATTCACGCTGGATAGCGTGGTAGAACGACTCGTTGCACAGTTCGATCAAGCCATCAGTCTTTGCGGCTGGTCGCTGGGCGGTCAGATCGCGATGCATTGGGCAGCGCGCGAACCGGAAAAGATAAAGCGCATGGTGCTGGTAACGAGCACGCCCTGCTTTACCGAACGGGAGGATTGGCTGTTCGGCATCCCGCAACACATCTTGCAGCAATTCGCCGCCGACCTGGAAAAGAATCACGCTGCGACATTGCGCCGTTTTCTCGGCCTGCAAATTCGCGGCAGCGAACAGGAGCGGGAAGTGCTGGCGGTATTGCGCGAGCAACTGTTCAGCCGCGGCGAACCGGATATGGACGCACTTCGTGGCGGCCTGGGAATCTTGCGCGATGCCGATCTACGCGATGTGTTGCCGGGAATAAGGCAGCCCACCCTGGTCATCGCAGGCGAACGCGATAAACTTACCCCGGCGGGAGCCTCGGATTATCTGGCGCAGACATTGCCGAATGCGCGCGGAGTGGAGATTGAAGGTGCGGCGCATGCGCCGTTTTTGTCGCACCGAGATGAGTTTGTGGAGCATGCATTAAGATTTTTGCGTGATTGAGATGGGCTAAACGCCAACCCAACCCACCCCAGCCCTCCCTTGTGCGAGCATCCGCTACGCGGATTGCCTGCTTACCCCACTTCAAGGAGGGAGCGCGTACTCCTCCCCTGACAAGGGGAGGTTGGGAGGGGTTGGGGTGAATTGAATCTGGAGCAACCGATTGAACGAATTCGAAATCGATAAACGCGAAGTCCGCCGCGCCTTCAGCAAGGCTGCTGCGCACTACGATGCCAGCGCCGTGCTGCAGCGCGAGGTCTGCTCGCGCATGCTGGAGAGGCTGGATTACATCAAACTGCAACCGGCGCGAATACTGGATGCGGGAAGCGGTACCGGCTGGGGCACGCGTCAGTTGGCGCAGCGTTATCCGGCGGCGCAGATGGTCGCGCTGGACATCGCCATCGGCATGTTGCACACCGCGCGCGGGCGTTCCGGCTGGTGGCAGAAACTGTTCGGCGGCGCGAAGCAACTGCAACTGTGCGCGGATGTGGAAGCCTTGCCGCTGGCTTTCAATAGCATGGACATGGTGTGGTCCAACTGCACTTTGCAGTGGTGCAACGACCTGCCCGCCACTTTCGTCGAATTGAATCGCGTCATCAAAACGGACGGCCTGGTGATGATCTCCACCTTCGGCCCCGACACGCTGAAGGAACTGCGCACCGCGTTCAACGGCGTGGACGGCTACAACCACGTCAACCGCTTCGCCGATATGCACGACATCGGCGACATGCTGGTCGCGGCAGGCTTCGCCGAGCCGGTGATGGACATGGAATACATCACGCTCACCTACAACGATGTGAAAGCCGTGATGCAAGACCTGCGCAGCATCGGCGCGCACAACGCCACCGCAGGCCGCGCGCCGGGTATGCTGGGCAAGGCGAAATGGGCACGCATCGTGCAGAACTATGAAACCTTGCGCCGCGACGGCAAACTGCCCGCGACGTTTGAAGTGATCTACGGCCATGCGTGGAAAGTACCGCCCAAGAAGACGGCGGACGGCAGGTCTATCATTCAGACGCCGTTCAAGCTGTGATGCTGCACCAACCCTGAGAGGAGCTGGACATGAAACAAAATCAACGCTTGTTCAAAACTGCATTGATAATTGGATTGTTCTTGATAATTGCGGTAATCCTGAGCGCGTATTCTTCGACTATGAATTGGAAAGAAGAAGTGCAGTTACACGATGGGCAGATCATTGTCGTGGAGCGCTTCTATAATCTTGGTAATAAACCAACCTGGGAAAGCAGGGAGCGTGCTGCGCTGGATGAGACTGTGACAATCAGCTTGCCCGTTACAAACAAGAAAATCATCTGGAAAAATGACTTCCGGGATTCACAGCCTGAACCGAGCAGCCTGAACCTGATCCGTTTTGATGTGGTGAAGGGCGTACCTTACATTGCAACCTACCCGGCCGGCTGCATTGCCTACAACAAATGGGGCAGACCGAATCCACCGCAAGTATTGTTCAAGTACGAGGACGAAAAGTGGAAGCGCATTACCTTGGCGGAATTCCCTGCAGAGCTGATCAATTCTCACGCCAATGTTGTTGTCGGAAGACCCAAGACCAGCTTGCTGAAATCCTTTTACACCGTCGAAGGGGTGAATGCAGAAAACCGCGAGATTGATGAGGGCCCATATAAAACCATCCTGCGGGAGCCGTTGCCTGTGGAACGATGCCCGCAATATTCAAGCGGGCCAAAGGCTCCCATTCCAATTACACCGAAGTAATTAAAACAGAATATTTTTATGATCTCCCGACATTAATAAAACCATGAGCTACTTCATCACCGGAACCGACACTGGCGTCGGCAAGACGCTGATCAGTTGCGCGCTGCTGCATGCCTTTGCGGCGCAGGGCAAGAGCGTGGCGGGTTTCAAGCCGGTTAGCGCGGGCTGCGACGAGAACGGGCACAACGATGATGCCAAGGTGTTGCGAGCGGCGAGCGGCATGCCGCTCACT
>JBDTPM010000087.1:0-2576 GCA_039932695.1 Gallionella sp.
GCGATCGCGTTCCCGCTCGCTGCTGGCGTCCTGTACCCGTTCGTGCTGAGTCCGGAGGTCGCTGCGATGTCAATGTCCGGCAGTACCCTCATCGTGGCGATCAATGCGCTGATGTTGAAGCGCACCAAACTGGCAGGTATTCGTCAGCCTGGCAAGACAGCGGCACACGGGGCGACCGGAGTGGCAGCAACTCCGCAGCCGAATAAAAAGGCAACCGTGTGATGGACTATGCGCGCCCAACCGGTACGAGCAAATCGTCTCAGTGGGCGGCTACGGAAGGGCTTCCGTTTCCCTTGGGTGCGACCCGGATAGAAGAAGAGGACGCTTACAACTTTGCGCTTTACTCGAAGCATGCGCAAAGTGTCACGTTGCTGCTCTACACCGAGAGCGACATTGTCAATCCGGTAGTCGCCTATCGGTTTGATTACCTCAAGAACAAATCGGGCAGGATCTGGCATTGCCGCATTCCGCTCGCCTCGATGAAAGGCGCGTTGTACTACGCGTACAGCGTCGAGGGTCCCGAGCCCAACGGCCGGTTTGAGTGGCACTGGTTTGATCGCGACAAAATCCTGCTCGACCCCTATGCAAAATCTGTGTTCTTTCCGTCAACGTTCGACCGGCTCGCTGCCGTGCGGCCCGGTTCAAACGCGGGCAAGGCGCCCATGGGTGTCCTTGCGGGCGACAGCGAGCGCTTCGACTGGCAAGGTGACCATGGCCCCCTGCACGAGGCCGATACCGTCATCTACGAACTGCACGTTGGGGGATTTACGAAGAACCCGAACTCCGGCGTCAAGGACGAAGCGCGCGGAACGTATGCGGGCCTGGTCGAGAAAATACCGTACTTGAAGGAGCTCGGGGTTACCGTCGTCGAGTTGATGCCGGTTTTTCAGTATGACTCTTCCGACGGAAATTTCTGGGGCTACGCGCCGCTGAACTTCTTCTCTCCCCACCATGGCTACCACAGCGGCCACGCGGTCAAGGCGCAACACAACGAGTTTCGTGAAATGGTCAAGACGCTGCACGAAGCGGATATCGAGGTGGTGCTCGACGTTGTCTACAATCACACGGGCGAGGGCGATCACACCGGCCCGGTGTATAGCTACAAGGGGATCGACAACAGCACCTACTACCTGATGGCGGACCGGCCAAGCGCGCCCTATGAGAATTTCTCCGGCACCGGCAACACGCTCAATTGCGCGAACCGCTACGTCCGCAAGATGATCATGGACAGCGTTCGCCATTGGGCACGCGAGATGCATGTCGATGGATTTCGCTTCGACCTCGCTTCCATCTTTACCCGAAATCCGGACGGATCGGTCAATGCAGCGGACGCGCCGCTGCTGAGCGACATGGCCTCCGACCCGGATCTGGCGCAGCTGCGCGTAATTGCCGAGCCTTGGGACGCCGCCGGTGTGTATCAACTGGGCCGGGCGTTTCCGGGCATCATGACGTGTCAGTGGAACGGCAAATTCCGCGATGATCTCCGGCGTTTTGTAAAGGGCGATCCCGGCATGGTGCCGGCCCTGATGCGCCGCCTGTATGGCAGCGACGATTTGTTCCCCGACGACCGGCTGAACGCTTACCACCCTCATCAAAGCGTCAACTACATCACCTCTCACGATGGCTTCACGCTCTACGACCTCGTTGCTTACAACCAGAAGCGCAATTGGGCCAACGGCCACGGCAACACGGACGGCATGGGGGAAAACTATAGCTGGAACTGCGGCTGGGAAGGTGAGGAGAATGTGCCGCCGGAAGTGGCGAAATTGCGCAAGCGACAGATCAAGAATTTCTGTTGCCTGCTGTTCCTCTCGAACGGGACGCCGATGTTCCGTGCAGGCGACGAGTTCATGCACACGCAGGCCGGGAACAACAACCCGTACAACCAGGATAATGAGGTTAGCTGGATCGATTGGGGCCGGCTGCAGGCAAACCCGGACATCTTCCGCTTCTTCAAGCTGATGATCGCGTTTCGCAAGGCGCACCCGTCCCTGGCGAGGAGCCGTTTCTGGCGCGAAGATATCCGTTGGTATGGGGTGGGCCGTGATGCCGACCTCTCATACGATTCCCGCAGCCTCGCTTTTGCGCTGCATGGCGCCTCGCATCAGGACAGCGACATCTACGTCATGATCAACGCCTACTGGGAGGAACTGCGCTTTGAGATACAAGAAGGCACGGCTGGCGAGTGGCGGCGCGTGGTCGATACCAGTTTGGGAAGCCCGTTCGACTTTCTCGAGCCCGGCAACGAAAGCCCCTTGCAATCGTTGCACTACGAAGTTGCCGCCAGGTCAGTTGTTATCTTGATTAGGCAGGGGACAAGTCAGATCGTTGAGCAGAACAGGAGTTGAACCCATGTGTTTTTCCGCATCCGCCAGTTTCATCGCAGGCGCCGCCTTGATAACGGTGGGTTTAGTCACGATCCGAATGACTTCACGCTGGGCCGAACTCCCGTTTGCAATGATCCCGCTCCTGTTCGGAGTTCAGCAACTCACCGAGGGCATGATCTGGTTGTCCTTCCGAAACGATTCGCTGCTGCCCAACGCGACATTGACCTTCGTTTATTCGCTGTTCTCGCA
>JBDTPM010000088.1:0-10810 GCA_039932695.1 Gallionella sp.
CACACCCCGCGCCCCACTGCGGGACTCGAACATAACCAGCGACTTGGCTGGCGTTGTTTGCCAGCTTAGTCGAATGGCTAGTAGTTTCATCAGTGCTCGCCTAAACCTCCGCCTGCTTGCGACTGATCGAGGCGGCGCACAGGGGAAAGAAAAGCAGAAGGTGTTGTGTGCGCTGTGCGCACGAATTTTTGTTTTTGTCGCCAGCGCAGCGTGTGCTACGCTGGCGTAGGTATAGACAGCGCAAAGGCAAAAGGTAAGACCTCGAAATTTGGTACGAAATCATATTGCTCAACCAATTGCTTAGGGAGCGACAGAGAGATGGCGACCGAAAAAGATTTACAAGTTGAGGAATGGCTACTTGAGAGGCCGCTTTATAGCCCAATTGAATTGGGTGACGATGTCTATCGTGCAGTTAAAGCCATACTCAATTACAAAAAAACTTTTGATGTCTTTTGCCCTGGATGTAAACAAAGTGCGACCTTCGGTCCGGTTGTCTCAGCAGAAACTGAAGTACTAAATTCTCGCGAGACGGTTCTTGTTAATAGAATGAAAATTGGTGACACAACTCCACCACTATCGGTCTGGCACCTGAATTCCTTTTCCAAACAAATAATTTGCACTCGTAATCACCACCACGTTGATTTTCATTTTGTAATGAAAGACAAAACGCTAATTAAGATTGGGCAATATCCATCACTGGCAGACATAGTGATTGGGGATGTCAGTCAATTTGAAAAAGCGCTGGGCGAAAACAGACTTCATGAACTCAATAAGGCAATTGGGTTGGCTGCACATGGTGTGGGCATTGGTTCATACGTTTATCTTCGCAGAGTTTTTGAATCTCTTATTGAAGAAGCACACTCAAAGGCAACCAATATAAATGGATGGAGTGAGGAAATTTACGAGAAGTCCAGAATGAAAGAAAAGGTACAGTTGCTGAGAGATTATCTTCCTGAATTCATTGTTCAGCACCCTGAGATGTACAGCATACTGAGTCTTGGAGTGCATGAGCTAACAGAAGATGAATGCCTGAAATATTTCGAAGCATTGAAGAGCGCAATTCTTGTTATTGCAGAAGATCGGTTGCATAAAATTCAACAAGAAAAGCGCCTTAAAATTGCCAGCCAAGCAATTTCAGATATTGCAGGTAGTCTATAGTTCAATAGTTTGGGCACGAAGTGCCCAAACTACGAATTAATGGTTTTGTATTTTCGTTTTTCATTCCCCTGTGCGCCGCCGAGTAGCGGAGGCTGGTCAGGGGATTTCGGCGAGGACTGTCTGAGCACGTAGTGCGAGTTCCGCAGCCGCCTGACCAGTCGAGCAACGCAGGGGACCCCGAAGGGGCGGTAAACCGGGGGCGATTTCTTTTGGTTACTTTTCTTGGCAAGACAAGAAAAGTGACTAGTTGCCGGTCTACCACCGGCGGTTTTATTTTTATTGTTGGGTATCGCTACGCTCAACCCAACCTACGAACTACAAAAGGTAAACCTGCGAGTACCACGCCGCTACGCGGCGATCCTTCGACTTCGCTGCGCTACGCTCAGGACGAACGGTTTGCTTGGGGGCGAACGGACTAATCTTTGAAAGATCACGTTGAACAGCACAATTGAAAAAACCAAAATCGTCGAAGTCGCCGCCGCCGTCCTGCAACGTCCCGATGGTTCCTTCCTGTTGGCGCAACGTCCAGAAGGAAAAATCTGGGCCGGCTATTGGGAGTTCCCCGGCGGCAAGATCGAACCCGGCGAGACGCCTTACCATGCGCTGGTGCGCGAGTTGCGCGAGGAGCTGGGCATCACAGTAGCAACCGCTTATCCGTGGCTGACCCGCGTGTACACCTATCCCCATGCGACGGTGCGGCTGAATTTCTTTCGCGTGACGGCGTGGAGCGGCGAGTTGCACCCGCATGAGGGGCAGGAGTTTGAATGGCAGCCCCCCCTCACCCTAGCCCTCTCCCGCAAAGGGGAGAGGGGACAAGTTTCAGTTTCTCCTTTGTTGCCAGCCAATGCGCCCATCCTGCGCGCGTTGTCATTGCCAACTCTGTACGCGATCAGCAATGTGCAAGAGTTGGGCGAGGAGGAATTCATGCGGCGGCTGGAAGCCGCGCTGAACAATGGTTTGCGGCTGGTGCAGTTGCGCGAAAAAGATATGCCGAGAAACGCGTTGCGCAAACTGGCACTGAAGATGCTGCCGCTGCTGCGGCGACACGATGCGCGTCTGCTCATCAATGCCGACATCGAGTTGGCGATAGAGATCGGCGCGGACGGAGTGCAGTTGACCGCTGCGCAGCTTGGTGAGTTACGCGAGCGCCCTGCTGTGGATTGGTGCGGGGCTTCCTGCCACAACGCGGAGGAATTGCGCCGCGCGGAAGAACTGGGTTGCGATTTCGCGTTGCTGAGTCCGGTGCTGCCGACTCAATCGCATCCGGGTGCGCCGCATCTGGGCTGGGAAAACTTCGCGGCGATCGCGGCGGGTTCATCCATCCCGGTGTATGCGCTGGGCGGTTTGACGCACGCTGACATGCAGATAGCCTGGCAGCATGGTGCACATGGAATTGCGCTGCTGCGTCAGGCTTGGTGAGGGGGGTCGGTGAATTCCTGCTCGCCCTTGTCTGCCGGCTGAGCAACGCGATATTCCTCGTTGGCCCATTTGCCCAGATCGATCATCTTGCAGCGTTCGCTGCAGAACGGGCGGAAGCGATTGTTGGTATCCCATTGATGTTCTTTGCCGCAATGCGGACAGGTCACGATGGGAGGCGGATTCGCTGGCATGGTCAAGCCAGGCTGCAGAAGGTCAGCTCAAAGGGAACATCCTGTTCAAACAGGGCGGATTTCGCCGCATAGTTGGCGACGATGAAGCGGATGTTGATGGCGTATTTGTTGGCGCTGACTTCGGGTATGCAAGCCAATTCCCTGCTCAGTCTTACCCGCAATATCTGCGCGACACGTCCGCCCTGCATTTGCTGGAAAGCGCCCTGATGTGCGGTGAAGTGAAGGACCTTGCCGTTATCGCGCAACAGGCGCAGGATGATCTGCAGCCCGGCATGCAGAGGCAGGAATGGATCCAGCCATGTCCTCAGGCCTTCGCGTCGCAAATTGGCATCCTGTTGCAGCCAGTGGTGATAGGAGGGCAGATCGAATTCACACGTGCCGCCGGGCATCACGGCGCGCTGTTTGATGCCCATCAGCCATTCGTTTTCCCGCAGCCGCTGCCCGATTTTGCCGGTCATCGCAAATAGATTCGCGGAAGCGAGATCGATCTCCGCAAGGATGGCTTCCAGGGCTTCCTCAAAGATCGCAGGATTGTTATGCAAGCTGGAAAGCGCGCGTTTCTGGCGTTCCAGTTCTTGCAGCAGTTCAGATTTCAAGTCGGCGCGACAGGCCACTTCCAGGATCTCGAACAGGGTGATCAGCGCGGTGTGGTGATCCAGGCTGCTTTCTCGCTCGGTATAGTGCTTCATGCGCGCGAACAAGTCCTCGAGGCGCATCAGGGTGCGCACCTTTTCATTAAGGGGAAACTCGTAGCTGATCACGTCGTTATTGTCCGCTGTTTTGTCGGAAATGAATCAATTATGAACGATATATTGAATAAGCTCATATCGTCAATTGCTCTTCAAGTAGCTTTCATGCAGATAATTGACCTGTGCGGACAGGTTTTCCATGCCTGCATCGTTATGTATCACATCGTCCGCCAGTTCCAACCTTTTCAAACGCGGGGTTTGCTGCGCAATGATGGCGCGCACTTCCGGTTCGGGCATTCGGCTGCGCGCGATAACGCGGGCAAGCTGGGCGTCCTCAGTACAATCTACCACCAGGATGCGCTGAGTCAATCGTTGAAACGCTGGGCTTTCCGGCAGCAAAGGCACGACGATGATGATATAGGGCCTGGTATGCAATTGCTGCGATTGCGTCTTGGCCTGTTCCAGGATCAGGGGGTGCAGTAACTTTTCCAGCCGTTGCTTGGCGTCGCCATCCGAGAAGATCAATCGACGCATCTTCTCGCGATCCAAAGCGCCGTCAGCATCGATGTAATCGTTGCCGAAGGCCGAGCGGATCGCCGAAATGGCCGGACCTTCAGCTTGTGTCAGGCGGTGGGCGATCATATCCGTGTCGATGATACCGGCGCCAAGCTTCGCGAACAGGCCGGCCACCGTGCTTTTGCCGCAGCCTATCCCGCCGGTGAGTCCGATACAGAAGGGTACCTCTAAAAATCCAGATTTCATCCCAACTACCGTGTTGTGTAAAAAATTTCTTGCTTACATATCACCCATATGCGGCGCTGCGAAGCGGGGTAAGCAGGCAATTCGCGAAGCGGATGCTCGCAAATTTTTTCCGCGCCTTGCTGACGATTCCGCACGGGCTGCTCTTGCCCGTAGCGGATCGGCGTCCCCTTGTGGGGCATTTGGGCGAACTCTGAATTTTTAGAGGCACCCATAAGATTATGGAGTCGAAAGCAAGTAAAGATATTCCTGTGTCAGAGTCTGTCCCCAAAACAGCGCGATCAGCCCCCCGCCGGCGAGGTAAGGGCCAAACGGGATTGGGATGTTGCGGCCATGCTTGAGTGCCACGATCAGGGTGATGCCGACCACCGCGCCCACCAGCGAGGACAGCAGAATGATCAGCGGCAGCATCTGCCAGCCCAGCCAAGCTCCCATGGCAGCGAGCAGTTTGAAATCGCCGTAGCCCATACCTTCCTTGCCGGTGATGAGCTTGAAAAGCCAATACACTCCCCACAGCGTAAGATAACCGATCACTGCCCCGAGCACCGCGCTATGCAAACTGGTATAGACGCCGAACAGATTGAACATCAATCCTGCCCAGAGCAGCGGCAAAGTGATGTCGTCCGGCAACAACTGCGTGTCGAGATCGATCGCCGTGAGAGCCAGCAGTGCCCAGACGAACAGCAGCGCACCGACCGCAGCCCAACCAAAACCAAAATGCCAGGCCGCAAAGGCACACAGGATGCCACTGACCGCTTCGACGACAGGATAACGCGGGGAGATCGCCGCTCCGCAGCCCTTGCACTTGCCGCGCAGCAGCAGATAACTCACGATAGGGATGTTTTCCCATGCGCTGATGGAGTGATTGCAGTGCGGGCAAGCTGAGCGCGGGACAATGAGATTGTAAGGCGTATGCAGGGCGTAGTCTGATCCGTCTATTGTTGCGGCAGGCGAGGGGATGTTATCGCTGACGGGTTCTCGTAAAACTGGATTGTACTTGTCTGCGGAAGTCTGGCTTTCGCTGTCATCCCTGCGGGATAATTCGTCGCATTGTTGCTGCCAGCCCATTTCCATCATTTTCGGCAAACGATGGATCACCACATTGAGAAAACTGCCGACCATCAGGCCCAATACGGCAAACATGCCGGTGAACAGGAGCGGTGAAGATTGGAGTAGCTGGAACAATTCAGTCATAGGGGTCGTTTCAGTGAAGACTAATGCGCTTGCGTGTTATGTCGGAGCCAACATTGCTGGCCAGCAACCGTGGGGATCAGGCACATAGCAACAATTACCGGGGAAGTGAAATAGAAGGCGGAAGACAGAAGCGTTGTCGTAACTAAACCGCACTTCCACGGGTAACATGCCGCATACCGGGGTAACAATCTGTCATTCGCACCCTGTCTTCCGAAACATTAAATGACTTCGCCCATCTTGAAGATCGGCAGATACATCGCCACCACCATGCCGCCGATCAGCGTACCGAGCACCACCATGATGACAGGCTCCATCAGGCTGGAAATGGCTGCCACGGCATCATCCACCTCGGCCTCGAAAAAGTCGGCCACCTTGCTGAGCATCGCATCCAGCGATCCGGCTTCTTCACCGATAGCCACCATTTGCAGCACCATGCTCGGAAAAACTTCGGTATTCTGCATGGAAGCGGTCAGGCTGTTGCCGGTGCTTACCTCGCGCTGTATCGCTTTGGTGGCATCGAAATACACCGCATTGCCCGCCGCACCGGCAACCGAATCAAGCGATTCGACCAAGGGGACGCCTGCAGCAAACATCGTGGAAAGCGTGCGGGTCCAGCGGGCGATGGTGGCCTTGCGGATCAGCTCGCCAAAAATGGGCAGCTTCAGCAGCAGTCTGTCCATGACATTCTGCATCTTCTTGCTGCGCTTCCAGAAATAAAAGAAAGTGTATAGGCCGCCGCCGATGCCGCCAAAAATCAGATACCAATAAGTCACGAAGGCATCGGAGATGGACATCAGGAACAAGGTCGGCGCCGGCAGATTTGCGCCAAAGCCTTCGAACAGTTCCTTGAACGCGGGGATCACGAAGATCATGATCACGGCTGTGATCAGGAACGCCACCACGATGATCGAAACCGGGTAGAACAGGGCCGATTTGATCTTGCTTTTGAGGGCCTGGGTTTTTTCCATGTAGGTCGCCAGACGTTCCAGCAGGGCATCCAGAATACCCGCCGCTTCACCCGCTCCGATCAGGTTGCAATACAGATCGTCGAAGTACAGCGGATATTTCCTGAATGCCTGTTGCAGGCTGCTGCCGGTCTCCACCTCGGTCTTGATGTCGAGCAGCAACCTGGCCACGGATGGATTGTTATGCCCTTTTCCGACGATATCGAACGCCTGCAACAGCGGCACGCCAGATTTCATCATGACAGCAAGCTGACGCGTGAACAGCGTGATGTCTTTAGCGGTGATCGCCTTGCCCTTGATGCGCACCCGCTTGATTTTTGAGACATTGACACCCTGGCGGCGCAGGTGAGCGGAAACACTCGCCTCTCCGGGTGCGCGCATCTCTCCCTTGACCACTTTGCCGGCTTTGTCTTTTCCTTCCCAGCTATACGAATATTCTTTTGGTTTCTGAGTCTTTGGTGCGACAGCCATAACGTCTTCCTTGGGTCACTCAATAAGTGTTGCGGGCATGATGCCGAGCTTTATGCCTCTTGTAAAGCCGATGTCGTTGGCCGCAGGATGGATGTGCTACAGTTGGCGCGAAAAATCATCCTGTCTTCTTTGTTTGTTTCGACTGCGGCGGGAAAATACGCGCCACCTTCACGATGCGATCCTGGGTCTGAATGATCTCTATCGGATAGCCGGCAATCTTCAGGCTGGTGCCGGTTTCCGGAATGTCTTCGAGATGTTCCAGGATCAGGCCATTCAGAGTTTTGGCCCCTTCCAGCGGCAGGTGCAGTCCCAGTTTGCGATTCAGCTCGCGCAAACTGCTGCTGCCTTCCAGCAGGAAACTTCCGTCCTCATGGCGCAAAAACTTTCCGGTTTGCGACGGGGATTGCGTCGTGAATTCGCCGACAATCTCTTCAAGGATGTTTTCCAGCGTCACCAGACCGAGCAGCTCACCATATTCATCCACCACCAGACCCAGTCGCGAGTGACGCTCCTGAAACTGTTGCAGTTGCTTGAGCAAAGGCGTGTCGGAAGGGATGAAATACGGTTCGTTGAGTATCTCGCGCAGCTGCGCCACATCCAGAGTGGCTTCCTGTAGCAGGCCGGGCACGCGCTTGAGGTGCAGGATGCCGATGACATTGCTGGGCGTGTCGGCATATACCGGCAGCAGCGTGTGGTGACAGGTGATGATCTGCTGGCGCAATTCGTTTGCGTCAGCGTTGATATCCAGGGCTTCGATCTGATTGCGCGGAACCATCACATCATTCACGGTGATGCGCTCCAGATCGACCAGGTTAAGCAGCATCTTCTGGTGCTTGCGCGGCAGAAAATGCTCGGCATCCAATACCAGGCCGCGCAACTCTTCCAGCGTCACCTTCTGTTTGCTTTGATCGGTCTGGAGTTTGATGCGCAACACCCATAGAACGCCCTTTACGATCGCGGTGGCCACCGAGACCACCGGATGAAACAAGGTGATCAGGGGCGTGAGCAAATAACTGGCCGGCAGTGCGATGCGTTCGGGATAACTGGCCGCGATGATCTTGGGCATGATCTCGCTGAACACCAGCAATGCGAAGGTGATCGCCAGCGTACCGGCCAGGATCGCCAGATCGTCTTGCCCGAACAGGCGCAGGATGATGATATTGGTCACTGCGGCCGCCGCGACATTGAGCAGCGTGTTGCCGAGCAGGATGGAGCCGAGCAATTTGTCCACCTTGCCGAGCAGCCGGTTGACCATTTTGGCGCTGCGATTGCCTTTGCGAACCAGGCTGTTCAGACGGTAGCGGTTGATCGCCATCATGCTGGTTTCCGACCCGGAAAAGAACGCGCTGCAAACCAGCAGCAACAGCAAGATGGCAAACAGCGTGCCTATGGAGATGTCGTCCAAAGTGGTGATTCAGTAGTGGTGACGACGATAATAGTGTGCGAGAGGTCTGCGAGTGTCAAGCAGAGCGTCGGCTGCTCGATAACATCAGCAGCACGCCGCCTATCAACATCGGCAGACTCAGCCATTGTCCCATGCTCATGCCCAGGGACAGCAGGCCGAGAAAATCGTCCGGCTCACGGGTGAATTCGACCAGAAAGCGGAAGCTGCCGTAACCGATCAGGAACAAGCCCGATACAGCACCGACAGGACGCGGCTTGCGTGCATACAGCCAAAGCAGCGCAAACAGCAGCAAACCCTCCAGCGCGAATTCATATAATTGAGACGGATGTCGCGGCAAGTTATCCACTCTGGGGAAGACCATCGCCCACAGCACGTCAGAAGGTCGTCCCCACAATTCGCCATTGATGAAATTACCAAGTCGCCCGAACGCGAGTCCGGGCGGGACCAGCGGGGCGATAAAGTCGGTGATTTGCAGCCAGCGCAGATTATGTTTGTGCGCCAGCCATGCCATCGCGACCAGCACGCCGAGGAAGCCGCCGTGGAACGACATGCCCCCCTGCCATACCGCGAAGATCTCCAGCGGATGCGCGGAATAATAAGAGGCTTTGTAAAACAGCACATAACCCAGCCGTCCGCCGAGTATCACCCCTAGCACACCATAGAACAACAGGTCATCTAGCAGTTTGGCATTCAGCCGGGTATCGTTCAGCGTGCGGATGCGTCTTCGCCCCAACCACAAAAAAGTCACGAAGCCGGCGAGATACATCAGTCCGTACCAGTGTATCGCCAGTGGGCCGAGGTGGATCGCGATAGGATCAAATTGCGGATGAACGAGCAAGGGCACCTCTATAAATTCAGATTTCATCCCAACTGCTGTGTTGCGGAAAAAATTTCTTGCTTACATATTATCCATATGCGGCGCTGCGAAATTTTTTCCACGCCTTGCATTTGGGCGAACTCTGAATTTCTAGAAGTGCCCATCGGGGAATCGGGTAAAATCGATATGCCGATTATACGGGCATCCCGACAAATCGCTCAAACACACGCGACATTTCAAAATCAGAAGGGGAGAACATGACGACAGCGCAGCAATTGAACACGCAATTCGGCATCAATGGACAAATGGGTTTTCGCGAGGATGTCAGCGGTCTGATTGTCGCAGAGATCAACAATTCGCAAGCAAGCGCATCCTTGTGCTTGCAAGGCGCACACCTGATGAACTGGCACCCGAAGAGTCAGGCCGTGCCGGTGATGTGGCTGTCGCGGGATGCCAAACTGGCTGCGGGCAAATCGATACGGGGCGGCGCGCCGGTGTGCTGGCCGTGGTTCGGTGCGCATATTGCCGAGTCAAGTTTTCCCGGGCATGGTTACGCGCGTACCGTGCCCTGGCAGGTGATCGAGTCCGGCAGTGAGCCGGACGGTGCTACACGCTTGACGCTGCGGCTGGTGGAAAGTGAGAAGACCCGAGCGCAATGGCCGCATTCCTCCAGGCTCGATCTGACCGTGATCGTGGGTGATGCTTTGCGCATGGAACTTACCACAGAGAATACAGGCACGACTGATTTTGTGATCGGCGAAGCGCTGCATACTTATTTCCAGATCGGCGACATCGGTGCGGTGCGCGTGACGGGACTGGGCGATTGCGATTACTGGGACAAGGTCGGCGGTTCCACGCTCAGGAAACAAACCGGTGCGATCAGTTTTTCGGGTGAGACCGACCGCGTGTACATCAACACCGCAGCGGTATGCGTGATTGAAGACGACAAGCTGAAGCGTCGCATCCGTGTCGCCAAGTCCGGCAGCCTTTCCACCGTGGTGTGGACGCCGTGGGCAGAAAAGGCCGGCAAGATGGGTGACATGGGTCAGCCGGACGGTTGGCGGGAAATGCTGTGCGTGGAATCGGCGAATGCCATCGAGAATGTCGTGAAAGTCACGGCCGGGACCAGACATACGCTAATAGTCGAATACCGGGCTGAGCCGGTTTAGCGGCATTCTTGGGAATACTCCCCGATAGACCGGACTAATACCTCTCGCGTCAGCAGTACCAGCATCAAGCCATTCCCTGGATTCTGGTTGTCGTTGCAAGAAGGATTTCCTTCAAGATTGCGATCGGTGCAAGGTATATCCGACTGGAATAGTTGGTTGGCAAAGCGGGTAGAGTTGTTTAAAATCCAAAGTGGAGGCAAAACCTTCGCATAACTTTTAAGGGTGTTTTAATCAAATAACGGAGAAAAGTAATGAAATCTAGCATTGTTAACATGATCGCAGCAGCAGGTTTGATGGTCGCAGGTAGCGCATTTGCAGCAGATATGCCGGAACTGGCAAAGAAAATGAACTGCACCGCTTGCCACGCGATCGACAAGAAGATCGTTGGACCGGCTTGGATGGACGTTTCCAAGAAGTACAAGGGCGACGCGACTGCTGCAGCAAAGCTGCAAGTCAAGGTATCCAAGGGCGGTTCCGGAAACTGGGGCACGATGCCTATGCCTGCTAACGACGCTGCCGGCACCAAGCAAGCCGAGATCCATGAACTGGTCGAATTCGTTCTGGGTCTGGCAA
>JBDTPM010000089.1:0-10906 GCA_039932695.1 Gallionella sp.
GCTCCTTATGCGTAAGGCATCATGGCGCGAAACGATGCTGTATTGGTTGCGTGGACTTCAGCAGTGCCACGCAGCTGACGTTTGTTCTTGGTGGTCTTCTTGGTCAGGATATGACGCTTGAACGCTTGCGAGCGCTTGATACTGCCGCCGGCGCGAACCTTGAAACGCTTGGCTGCTCCGCTTTTGGTTTTCATTTTAGGCATGACTGCTCCTTAAGTTATGGTGGTAGGTGTTTTCCTGTGGAAAAACTTGATGACCCATACACCACTTTTTATCGGGACTGTTTGTTGCATCATCTCGACCATCCCTTGCTGCCGAAACAACTCCTGCTTATGCTTTCTTGACGACTTTTTCCTTGGCCTCTTTGACCTTGACTTCCATTACCTTGACTTCTTTTTCCTTGACTTCTTTTTTCTTCGACTTGGGCGACAGCACCATAACCATCTGCCGGCCTTCCATCTTCGGAAACTGTTCGACTACACCATGCTCCTCCAGATCCCCTCTGACGCGCTCGATCAAGCGCATGCCGATCTCCTGGTGAGCCATTTCCCGACCGCGAAACCGCAGCGTGATCTTGGTCTTGTTGCCGTCTTCCAGAAACTTGATCAAGTTGCGCAGCTTGATGTTGTAATCGCCTTCGTCGGTACCCGGGCGAAACTTGATCTCCTTGATCTGGACCTGCTTCTGCTTGAGCTTGGCTTCATGCAGCTTCTTGCTTTCGGCATATTTGAATTTGCCGATATCCATAATGCGGCAAACTGGCGGTTCCGCCAACGGCGAGATCTCCACCAAATCCAACTCTGCTTCATCCGCCAAACGCAATGCTTCAGCGATGGCTACGATCCCGAGGGGCTCTTTTTCGACACCAATGAGTCGCACCTGGGGTGAGGTGATCATCTCATTCATGCGCTGCGATTTATCTTGTGCTATTGCGGTATCTCCACTTAAACAATACTTAAGCCGTGCTACCCGTTCCTGATCTCGGTTTGCAAACGCTGAAGCAGGGCTTCCAGCGTCATCTGTCCGAGATCTTCGCCACTGCGGGTACGCACGGCCACCAAATTTCCTGCCACTTCCTTATCGCCGATGATCAACTGATAAGGCAATTTCTGTAAGCTATGTTCGCGTATTTTATAGGTAATCTTCTCATTGCGCAAATCCAATTGCACGCGCAGTCCTGCCGTGCGCAATTTATGGGCCACTTGGGTCACATATTCTTCCTGCGCCTGCGAGATATTCATCAGCACCAGCTGTACCGGCGACAGCCACAACGGGAAGGCGCCGGCATGGTGCTCGATCAGGATGCCGATGAAGCGTTCCATCGACCCCAGTATCGCGCGATGCAGCATCACCGGGGGTTTGCGGGTGTTGTCCTCGTCGACGAATTCCGCACCCAGCCTCACCGGCAGGTTGAAATCCAGTTGTATCGTGCCGCACTGCCACAGGCGGCCAAGACTATCCTTCAGCGTGAACTCGACCTTGGGGCCGTAGAACGCGCCCTCGCCCGGCTGGACATCATAAGCCAGGCCGTTTTGCTTCAACGCGGATGCCAGACCGGCTTCAGCCTTGTCCCAAGTCTCGTCGGAACCGACCCGCTTTACCGGACGGGTGGACAGCTTGACCAGCACTTCATTGAAACCGAAATCGCGATATACCTCGTTCAGCATCACGATGAACTGTGATACCTCGGGTTGCACCTGTTCTTCGGTACAGAATATATGGGCATCGTCCTGGGTGAAACCGCGCACCCGCATCAAGCCATGCAGGGAACCGGAGGTCTCGTTGCGGTGGCATGAACCGAATTCCGCCAGTCGCAGCGGCAGATCGCGATAACTGTGCAGACCATGGTTGAAGATCTGCACGTGGCCGGGGCAATTCATCGGCTTCACCGCATAGTCGCGATTTTCCGAAGAGGTCGTGAACATGTTGTCGTGATAGTTTTCCCAGTGCCCGGATTTCTCCCACAGCACCCTGTCCATGATGGTCGGGGTGCGCACTTCCTGGTAGTCGTGTTCGCGAAACTTGCGCCGCATGTATTGCTCGACTTCCTGCCACAGCGTCCAGCCCTTGGGATGCCAGAACACCATGCCGGGCGATGAATCCTGCATATGAAACAATTCCAGTTGCTTGCCCAATTTGCGGTGGTCGCGCTTCTCCGCTTCTTCTAGCTGATGCAGATAAGCATCCAGCTCCTCCTTCTTTGCCCAGGCCGTGCCGTAGATGCGCTGCAACATCTCGTTCTTGGAATCGCCGCGCCAATACGCGCCCGCCAGCTTCATCAGCTTGAAGGCCTTCAACTTGCCGGTTGATGGGACGTGCGGGCCGCGACACAGATCGGTGAAGTTGCCCTCGGTGTAAAGCGAAACATCTTCACCCGCAGGGATCGAAGCGATGATCTCCGCCTTGTAATGTTCGTTGATGCTCTTGAAATAATTCACCGCCTCGTCGCGGGCCAGCACCTTGCGTGTCACCGGGATGTCCTGCCTGGCAAGCTCTGCCATGCGCTTCTCGATGGCCGCCAGATCATCAGGGGTGAACGGGCGCTGATAGGAAAAGTCGTAAAAGAAACCGTGCTCGATGACCGGGCCTATCGTCACCTGCGCCTCAGGGAACAATTCTTTCACGGCGTAAGCCAGCAAGTGTGCGGTGGAATGACGAATGACCTCCACACCTTCCGCATCCTTATCGGTGATGATGGCCAGAGCGGCATCCTTTTCGATCCGATATGAGGTATCCACCAGTTGGCCATCAACTTTGCCGGCTAGTGCTGCACGCGCCAAGCCCGCGCCTATGCTGAGTGCAACATCAGCGACTGTCACTGCTTGCGCAAAGTTGCGCTGTGAACCATCCGGCAAAGTAACGATAACTGGCATATTTTCTTTTCTGATTTTTCTTTTCTGGAAATACAAAGTGCGGCGATGCCGCACTCGAAATACTGTCTGGCGCAATCAGATTCCAACCAACGACCGCGAATGGCCCGAACAATTGCAACCAAGGATGCGTTTGAGACCGCGCATTATAGTATTACTGACGAAATTTACAATTCTATTGTCTGCATTCAAAACACCACAACCGCCCGCACCAGAAATTCACCAGGCCCGAAGACTGTATTATGAATTTGGCTTTAGTCTTATACTCACATTCTGTTCATCACAAATTTAAATCAACTTCTATGCGAAATTCATTTTTTATGCCTGCCCGTCGGGAGCTGACTGGTACTGCTTCGCGCGGTTTTACACTGATAGAGATCATGGTGGTGGTGGTCATCATGGGCATCCTGGCCGCGTTGGTCGTTCCAAAATTAATGGGGCGCACCGATGATGCACGCATCATCGCAGCCAGGCAGGACATCGCCACCGTGATGCAGGCACTAAAACTCTACAAGCTCGACAATCAGCGTTATCCGACAACTGAACAGGGCTTGCAGGCGCTGATCACCAAACCAACCTCGGGTCCCGCTTCTGATGGCTGGAAGACCGGTGGTTACCTCGACAAGCTGCCGAAAGACCCGTGGGGTAATCCCTATCAGTATCTTTATCCGGGCATCAAGGGTGATATCGATCTGTTCTCTCTGGGTGCCGATGGCCAGCCGGGCGGCACCGGTAACGATGCCGATATTGGCTCGTGGGATCTGTAATCAAGATTTTTTCGTCTGGATCGGGACGCGTTCCTCAGAGCGCAAAATCGCTGCGCCTTTCTCTCGGGTTCACATTGCTTGAGTTGCTGGTGGTGATGGTGATCGTTGGCATCACACTCGGGGCGGTATCGTTCAATGCAATACCAAGCGAACATCAGGTTCTGCAAAATGACGCACAACGGATCGCGCTTTTGTTGCAACTGGCGCGCGATGAAGCGATCGTGCGCAATCGTCCGATCGCATTCGAGGCGGAAGCCGACCGTTACCGCTTTCTGTTATTCGAGGCAAATGATTGGCAGGCGCTCAGGGAAGATGAAATGTTGCGCGAGCGCGAATTCAAGCGGTCACCGGTCAAGTTTTCGATCAGCCCGTCGTCGACAGAGCAGACTTTTCCTCTGCGCGTCATCTTCGGCCGCGAACCGGTCGGCATACCTTTTGTCCTGACGCTGGCAGTCGGAGATGCCCAAGTCGCAATCCGTGCCGACGGAATCGGACATTTCACGGTTGAATGATATGCAGCAGAATTTCCTTCAGTCCATTAAAAGTCACAATCATCGTAGCGCAGGTTTTACTTTGCTGGAGGTGCTGGTAGCGCTGGTCATTGTAGGAACGGCGTTGGGTGCCAGTCTGCGTGCAGTCGGCAGCTTGACTCAGAACAGCAGCGACTTGCGCGCTTCGATGATGGCGACATGGTCGGCCGAAAACCGGCTATCGCAGATCCGTCTGGCCCGTGAATGGCCGGAGCTGGGTCAGCGCAGATTCGATTGCGCGCAGGGCGAATTGCACCTGGTGTGCGAAGAAAACGTATTTCCCACACCCAACCCCTTTTTCCGCCGCGTTGAAGTCAGTGTCCTGGATTCAGAAAATCCCGGGCGGCGCATCATCAAGCTGACCCAGGTGGTGCCCAATGCTTGACAGGCCGATCGGCAACAGCGGTGCGCGGGCGAAGGGGTTGACCCTGGTTGAACTTCTGGTCGCCATCAGCGTTCTCGGATTCGTCGCGGTGCTTGGCTGGCGCGGGCTCGACAGCATCGTGAGAGCGCGCATCGCGCTCACTGACGACCTTGAGCAAACGCGCGGAATGCAGCTCGCTTTCGCACAATTGCAGAGCGATTGTGCGCATCTGGCCGTCCCCTCGGCCCTGCCGAACAGGTTGCCGCTCGCTCTTGGGCAAGACCGGCTCACTCTGGTACGCACGGTATTTGCCGACAATCAACCAACACGTCTGCAAGTGATTGTCTATCGGGTCAAGGACGGTGTGCTGACACGCCGCGAATCTGCTGCGACACGCGATTTCAGGGAACTTGACACATTGTGGCAGTCAGCCGAAAACGACACTGATTCGAGTCAGCCGGTGGTACTGCAAACAGACGTGACCGCCATGCCGATGCGGTTATGGGTCAGTGGCAGCAAAGCTTGGTTCACAGACATCGGCATGCTGATACCGGCCGCCGGCTCGGCCTCGAGTCTGCCAGTACTGACCGGACTGGAAGTCACGATGCAACTGCGCGGGCGCGATATCAACCTGCTGAAGATATTTTTGCTGGGGGCAGTTTGAAAGTGCACCCTGCCACACTCCAGCGGCAGCGCGGCGTCGCGGTGATCATGGCGCTGCTGTTGACGACACTTGCGATCACCATTGTCGCCAGTCTCTTCTGGCAGCAGCAAGTGCAAGTGCGCTCAATCGAAAATCAGCGCCTTCAGCTGCAAAAGCAATGGATACTGCGCGGCGCGCTCGATTGGGCCGGCCTGATCCTGCGCGAGGATGCAAAGCATTCGAGCGTCGATACGCTGGATGAACCATGGGCGGTGCCGCTCGCGGAAACGCGACTTGATCAATTTGTCGATAACGGCCACGCCGATACCGATTCCGATACCGTCGATGCTACCTTATCGGGCACCATCAGCGATGCTCAAGCGCGTTACAACCTGACCAACTTGTGCGCCAATGGAATCATCAACGCCGACGAGGTCGCCGCTTTCGAGCAGATGCTCAACAATGCCCACCTTGATCCGTCCCTGGCGCAGGCAACTGCCGACGCGATGGCGTCCGCACAAAAAATACCGGCAACCAACACTGTAAACCCTGACAGTCAGTCCGGCCCGCTACCGATGAATCTTACCCAAGTGGATGATTTGCTTGCAGTGCCGGGTTTTACTCCGGAGCTTCTCGGCAAGCTGAAGGATTTCGTGATCTTCCTGCCGCGCGCCACACTGATAAATGTGAACACCGCGCCGGCAGAAGTATTGGCAGCCCGAATCCACGGACTTACGTTTGCAGATGCGACTGCGCTGGTTGAATACCGCAACAATACCGCCAGCTTTCTCAATATCGGCCAATTCTCGGTACGATTGCCGGGTACCGCCCAGGCATCGAACCTCGGGGCCTCGGTTACGTCCAATTACTTTCTGGTCAATGGCAAAGTACGAATCAGCCGGGCCGGATTGGAAATGCAGGCGTTGATCGAACGCAACGGAGCCAATACCAAACTGATCTGGATCAGGGAATATTAGAGACATCCTATACGTCGAGCCTGCGCGGCAAGCTTCTAAAATTGACGGGCGATTCCAAAATTGTAGGCAGTGGAATCCCAGTTCACGGCATTCAGGTGCGCATAACCCATCGTACCGTCAGCCAAAAATACCGCATCACTGCCAGCCCCTGTAGACCAGTTCTGGCGTTCCATTTTGAAACTCATTTTCCAGTTTTTGCCAACCCGATATGAAGCACCCAGAGACAGCACGATGCCCTCCCCGGTAGCCGTATGCGTGAAACTGACCGGATGGGCAAAATCTGCTCGCAGATTCCAGTTTGCGCTGGCCGTATAGTCGATCAGATGGTATTCCGCATTAGCGATCATGAACCAGCCTTGCGCTGTTTCGATCAGAGCCTCCGCGCCCAGCCATGGACCCATCCATTGCGCATCATAGTTGCTGGCCAGACCGGGAAACGGCCCCAATGGTATTGTGGAAGGAAGTGCAGAGAGGGTTTGAACGCCATCCGTCATCGTCAGGTTTTGCTGGTGGATGGACAGTCCGCCTAAAGGCGTCACATAAAAGGTTCTCCCCGCACTCAGGTCGCGCAGCCGCAGCTTTTTTCCGAAGCCGAAACTGACATCGAACACATCCCCACCGGCCTTATTGTTCGAACGCGAAAATTCCTGGGTGCGGTTGTTGCCGCTATAGTCCGAATCCTGATTGCCGCCCGAATCGATCACGCCATAACCCATCCTGGCGCGTATCTGCCAGTCATTTTTGAGATGAAATTCTCCGGCAGCCTGAAGCTGGGTAATAGACATATTTTCCCATTTGAGTTCGGACAATACATTGACTGTGTTGCCCGCGATACTCCAATTCAGATTATCTTTACGCTGGCTTATGCTGACTGATAGCTCCTTGGAAATATCATTGGCCGAGCTGATAGCCGGCAGAAAACCCAGTAGCGAAATCAAAGTTGCAATGCCTGAAATGCAGGCCTTGTTACAAAGTGTATTCTTCATTTTCATTCTGTGCAGCCAGTGGTATTAACCTGCCGCAAGCATATCTTATTTGATTATGGCCACCGGTATGATTTGCTGGCACGACGCTCCTTCTGGCCCGCCGGTTGACGAGTTTTTCAGCACAGCGCGAAAAACGCCGCCCCCTTTTACTTTTCAAATTCTGTTTACCCTGGCTTCCGGGAATCACTGTGTGCGCTAGCGCACTGAGCGTTTTGCAAATAAGTGCAATAGTTGCTATCAGTTGCTTCGCTGCTTTATCAGTTTCAACAGGATATGTCACAAGCGGAAACCCGCATTGTGACGTGATGTGTTCAAACAACCAATCCGACATGAATGAGGCAAGCCCCGATGCGCATCCTACTTGGTCTCATCATTTCCTCCTGTTTGATAGGGATGCCTACCCAAGCCCATGCAGCCAAGGCATCTGGCGCCGCACCTGCCGCCAAAGCAGGCAAGATCTTCCGCGACTGTCCAGGCTGTCCGGAGATGGTGGTCATCCATTCAGGGAGTTTTGACATGGGCTCGCCCGATTCCGAAAAAGGGCGGGGGGACGACGAAGGACCTGTGCATAGCGTCAAAATTGCTACTTTTGCTCTTGGCAAGACCGAGATCACCCGGGGCCAGTTTGCGGAGTTCGTGAAAAAATCCAAATATATCGCCGGCGACAAATGCTGGACGCTGGTAAAAGGTGATTTTGAAGAGCGTAGCGGCAACTGGCGAGAACTCGGCTACCCGCAAAACGACAAGCACCCTGCCGGCTGTATCAACTGGAACGATGCCAAAGCCTACACGGAATGGTTGTCACGCAAGACAGGCAAACAATACCGTTTGCCGACTGAGGCTGAATGGGAATACGCTGCCCGTGGCAACACCAAAACCCCACGTTACTGGGGAGACAACCCTGACCAGGCTTGTGTGTATGCGAATGGAGCGGACAAGACAGCGCAAGCACAGATACATGGTGCAACTTCCTGGTCGGTACATAACTGCACGGATGGTTTTGTCTATACCGCTCGGGTGGGCAGCTTCAAGCCCAATGCATTCGGACTGAATGACATGCTGGGAAATCTGTGGGAATGGACCGGGGACAATTATCATGACGACTATAAAGGCGCGCCGACAGATGGCAGCGCATGGCAAGGGGGTAGCGACATGCGCTTGCTGCGCGGCGGTTCGTGGAACAACGCACCACGAAACATGCGCGCGGCCGCACGTTACAAGAACGACCCTGCGCTCCGTTTCAGCAGTTTCGGGTTTCGCTTGGCCAGGAAACTCCCGTAGCGCGGCATGTATCTGGCACTTTATCCCATCGCAAGGTTTGCACGGCGAGACAACAAAGCATATGGCTTGCAATAGAGAAAGGTGAGGTAGACATGACAATCTCCGCTGATGCGGCCACATCGTGCAAGAGCAGCCCGAATGTCTTCATTTGATCGTAATTTTGTCTGGCGTCACAGGCTTTCATCTAGCTTGCTGATAAGTATTACTCTTCTTTTCCCCTTGAAACTGCTTGGCGCAGATCAAGCTGTTCCGCTGGAACCACAGCCAGCTCTCCAAACAGAACAACCAGCTCCACAAGCAGAACAACCTGCTCCACAAACGCCACAACCTGTTACCCCGACACCACAGCCTGTTCCGCTGACACCAACAACTGACCGCTTTGATTCTATGGAAGTTAAGCGTAATTATTTGTCCGGGAAGATCACCAGTTACGCAAGCTATATCGATCGCTTTTTTGGTGGTGATCGTCATTACCAGGAGAGCAATGAAAGCGTATTTCAGCTGGACCTTACCAGAACGGCGGGATTTGGCGGTGAACGCAAGTTCGATCTTGCGGCCAGACTGAATTTGAGATTGCCTATAACCGAAGGACGACTGCATCTGTTGCTGGAAACAGACCCCGAGAAAAATATAAAAGTTGACCCGACACCGGGTTCGACAGTGATTAAAGACAAGGTCGTTGTGCCGAGGAGTGTAGCCGTGGCCGCACGCTATGCGACCGCAGCGGAAAACGTCTGGCACTTCAGTACCGATGCGGGGCTGAAATTTCCACTCCCGGTGATCCCATTCGTACGCGCCAGGGGTAGTTACTCGATTCCGTTCGGTAATGAGTGGCGATTGAAAGCTGCCGAGTCTGTGTATTGGTTCAATACCATGGGCGCGGGGGCAACCACCCAGCTTGACCTGGAACAGGTACTAAGCTCACTGTTTCTGTTTCGTTCCTCCAGTACTGCCACATGGCTCAATGACAAACAGAACTTCGACTTGCGTCAGGATCTTTCCGTTTACCACACTCTGAATGATCGTACCGCTTTGCTGTATCAGACGAGTGCGATCTGGGTCAGTAGCCCGGCGTTTGCTGCAACGGATTATGTGGCGCTGATGCTGTATCGCTACCGCCTGCATCGTGAGTGGCTGTTCTTTGAAATAAGTCCGCAACTGCATTTTCCACTGGTAAAACAATACCATCTCAGTCCCGCACTCAGTTTGCGGCTGGAAGTGTTGTTTGATGATTCAAGATGATCCAGGGTAAATACAACGGGCCATCCGAAAAATAGTTTCCCATTATGTGCGCTATCGTACGGAGTGTCGTGGACGAAAGTGAGACAGTGCATACGGTGTGACTTGTGCCTTGATTCCGGTCGATCGGGTTTTGAATTGGAAGAGATCAAGACGAGGTTCGCAAAATCGCACAGCATGTCAACATCGAATATCGGCGTAGCGCATCAAGACAAGTACCAGCAAGCGCTCGGTGAATTGCACCGATGTTTTTTTGAATCAGATACAAGGAGAAGAAAATGAACAGATTCGAAAATATTACCAAACCACTGATATGGTCCACGACATTGTTGCTGGCCGCTATTGTGGCCGGATGCGGTGGCGGGGACGGAATCCCGAGCACGATCCCCCCAGGCGCAGGACCAACGGGAGGAGTCTGCACGGGTGGGAGTTGCGTGAATCTTAAAACGGCCGGCAATTATGTGATTCTGGCAGAAGCAGGTATCTCATACACTCCAACTGCCACTGTCACTTCCACCCCAAAGATAATCGGAAATATCGGAGTGAGTCCGGCCGCCGCGAGTACCATAACCGGATTTGCACTCAACCTTCCTGCAGGCGGGGCATATTCGACATCGACTCTGGTGACTGGGGCAATATACGCACCCGGCTATGCACCTCCAACCCCTACCCTCCTGACCACGGCTGTAACCGATAAGCTAGATGCTTACAACGCCGCCGCCGGGATGGCAACAGCAGGTGGTGGACTGGCTGGTGGTTCACCTGGTACTGCTTGTCCTGGAACCGGAAATCTGGGCGGTGTGACCCTTACTCCTGGTGTCTACACCTGTACTGTCGGCATTTTAATACCAACAGCAACCGCTGTAACTCTCGATGGCGCAGGAGTCTATGTCATCAAGACTACGCAAACTCTTACTCAGTCTGCCAATACGCAAGTGATCTTGATTAATGGCGCACTGCCCCAGAATGTCTTCTGGCAGGTCGCCGGCACTGTGTCCATAGAGGCGGGCGCACACATGGAGGGGGTGGTAATGTCGGCATCAAATATCGCGCTATTGACTGGCGCAACAGTAACAGGCAGGCTGTTGTCAAAGACCCAGATCACTATGATCTCCAATACAGTTACTCAGCCATAAGGCATGTAACATAAGGTTTGAAGTGGTAAATTAAAGGCCGTCGCAAGACGGCCTTTTCTATTATTGAGATTTACATAATTGAAGACAGCGCTACATCATTCAGAATGGGATTG
>JBDTPM010000090.1:0-4736 GCA_039932695.1 Gallionella sp.
GCTCTGTAGTGCTTCGGCCTCGGACATTTGCGGCAGGATGCCGGGAAAGCGTGCCGCGAGCATGGATTTTCCGGTGCCGGGCGGCCCCATCATCAGCACACTGTGCCCGCCGGCGGCGGCGATTTCCAGCGCGCGCTTGGCTTGTGCCTGCCCCTTCACTTCGCGCATGTCAGGATAGTGCGGCGGGACGATTTGCGGCTGGCTGACATAAGGCGCGATTCGCTCGCGTCCGGTGAGATGTGCCGCCACTTGCAACAGCGATTGCGCCGCATATACGGTGGCATCTTCCACCAATGCGGCTTCCGCGGCATTTGCTTGCGGCAGCATGAAGGCGCGGCCACTGCTGACGGCGCGATAGGTCATCGCTAGCGCGCCGCGTATCGGACGCAGTTCGCCGGTCAGCGCAAGCTCTCCGGCATATTCGTATTCAGCGAGTTTGTCGGAAGGGATTTGTCCGGTGGCGGCGAGGATGCCGAGTGCGATGGGCAAATCGAATCGCCCGCTTTCCTTGGGCAGATCAGCAGGAGCAAGGTTGACCGTGATGCGCCGTGCAGGAAATTCGAACTGGCAATTCTGCAGCGCTGCGCGCACGCGATCCTTGCTTTCTTTAACTTCGGTTTCCGGCAGACCCACGATGGTGAAGTTGGGCAGGCCGTTGGCGATATGTACTTCAACGGTAACGAGCGCCGCGTCCATTCCGGAAAGTGCGCGGCTGTAAAGTACCGCGAGGCTCATAAGTTCGTCATTCCCGCGCAGGCGGGAATCCAGATAGTTGAAGCAGCCCCGCATCGCGGGACAACATCTGACTTTGTCCGCTTCGCGGCGTATTTGTCTCGCTGGATTCCCACGTGCACCAAAGGCAGGCAATTTGATACTCGTCAAGCCGAGTGCAAAGTTGTCACCGCGGGAATGACGAACTTATGAGCCTCGCGGTCCTTTACAGCCGCGCGCTCTCCGGCATGGAAGCCGCGCTGGTCACCGTCGAGGTGCACATCGCCAACGGTCTGCCCAACTTCACCATCGTGGGTCTGCCGGAAACCGAGGTCAAGGAAAGCAAAGACCGCGTGCGTGCAGCGCTGCAAAATTGCCAGTTTGATTTTCCCGCACGCCGCATCACCGTGAATCTCGCGCCTGCCGACCTGCCCAAGGAAAGCGGGCGATTCGATCTGCCTATCGCGCTAGGGATACTTGCCGCAACCGGACAGATCCCCTCGGACAAGCTTGCAGAATATGAATATGCCGGCGAGCTCGCGCTGACCGGTGAACTGCGCCCGATACGCGGCGCACTGGCGATGACTTATCGCGCCGTGAGCAGCGGACGCGCATTCATCCTGCCGCAAGCGAATGCAGCCGAGGCCGCGTTGGTGGAAGACGCAGTCGTGTATCCGGCGCAGACACTGTTGCAAGTTGCGGCGCATCTCGCGGGCAGAGAAAATATCGCGCCTTATATCAGCCAGCCGCAGACCATACGACCGCACTATCCGGACATGCGCGAAGTGAAAGGCCAGGCTCAGGTCAAACGCGCGCTGGAGATCGCCGCCGCCGGCGGGCACAGTGTGCTGATGATGGGGCCGCCGGGAACCGGCAAATCGATGCTGGCGGCACGCTTCCCCGGCATCCTGCCGCAAATGACGGAGGAAGAAGCGTTGCAGAGTGCGGCCGTGCAATCGCTGGATGGCAGCTTCGATGTGGCGAAGTGGAAATCGCGCCCGTATCGCGCGCCGCACCATACCGCCTCCGGCGTGGCGCTGGTTGGCGGTGGCAGCAATCCGCGCCCCGGCGAGATCTCGATGGCGCTGCACGGTGTGCTGTTTCTCGATGAGCTGCCGGAGTTCGAGCGCAGTGTTCTGGAAGTGTTGCGTGAGCCGCTGGAGTCGGGACGCATCACCATCTCGCGTGCCGCGCGGCGTGCCGACTTTCCCGCCCGGTTTCAGTTGATCGCCGCGATGAACCCGTGTCCCTGCGGCTATCACGGCCACTACAACGGCAAGTGCCGCTGCACGCCCGACCAGATCACACGCTACCGCAGCAAGATCTCCGGTCCGCTGCTGGATCGCATCGACATCCAGATCGAAGTGCCTTCCGTGCCGCAGGACGATCTGCTAAACAAGGCGAATGGCGAGTCCAGTACCGACCTGCAGGCACGAGTCGAGATCGCGCGGCAGCGCCAACTCGCGCGCCAGGACAAGCCGAACGCGCTACTTTCAGTCACCGAGATCGACGTGCTGTGCGCCCCTGATGAGCAGGGTGCCGCGCTGCTGCAACAAGCTCTTAGCCGCCTCAACCTGTCCGCACGCGCTTATCACCGCGTGCTCAAAGTAGCGCGCAGCATCGCCGATCTGGAAGGGGCTGACCGCATAGCGACCAAGCATATCGCCGAAGCTGTGCAATATCGGCGGATGAACCTTTAATTCCAATTCTATTTCTTCTGTAGGGGCGCGAATTAACCAGCCACTTGGTTGTCGTTCTTTGACAACCTAGTGGAATGGCTATGCAAAGCCATCGCGCCCTTCTTCCTGCGAATGAATAGATCAGGGCGCGATGAATCGCGCCCCTACGATATTTCATCATCAGCGACTGTTGGCCATATCGATTATCGTTGCCCGCAACTCCTGCTTCAGGATCGCATCCGCCTGGCTCAAGGCGCGCTTGATCGCATTCTCCTTGTCCTGGGCGTTGCTCTTGATGTTCCAGCGCTTGGTGCCGCGCACACGACCTGAATCAGTTTCCGACAAGGCGACTTCCAGCACGCCGCGCTGCCAATACCAGCCGTCCTGCAAACCCAGATCGGTCAGTTCCATCCGCGCCTGCAATCCAAAATCCGGATTCTTTCCGGTCTCGATCATGAATCCGGCTTTGGCCAGCGCGCCGGCCACCACTTCCTCCAGTCCGGGCGCCGAACCGGCAGTTACTTTTGATGATATCCGCACCCGCTTCAACATCTCATCAAGATCGCTTTTGAGTTTCGCACTACTCCACGGCGAATCGGCAACACGTCCCGTAACATCCACCACCTGCAGAGATTTTTGCAACGACTCGCGCTCCTGCTGCGACTCCATGGCCAGGCTGGCCGCGGCGATCTTCAGGAACAGGTCGCTGTTTTTGCGGGACTGTTCGATATGTGTGCCGGTAGCTTCATCCAGTTGGCTGATCTGCTGGCGCATGCTGGCTGCAGTCTGTAATCGCGGCAGGACTGCCAGTACGTGACGGCTTTTCGTAACAGGGTCTTGCCACAACTCGGCTATCTGTATTCCGCGGATGATCTGTTCGGTGTGCGTGGTGATTCTGCGTGTAGCCTGACCCTCATACTGTCCCGGTCCGGCGGGGTCGGTCTTGAATTTCTGGACATCCTCGCTTTCCGCGATCACCGCCACCTGGAATATCTTGGCCAGATCGGCACGGGCACGATCCATGGCCTCTTCCTGCGCCGCCGCCTGTCCGCGTCCGATCAGGTACTCCGAACTCTTGTATTTGGCGCTGTCGCCGGCGATCCAGTCGGGTGCGGCGGTCGGCTTGCTGGCGCAGCCGGACAGAAGTAAGAACATCAGCGCACAAATGGCAAAGACAGAGATTTTCATTTTTTTCTCCTTGTAGTGGGAATATCAGGCACCCAATGCTGGGTCAAATATGTCTTGCGGGAATTCCGGATTGACACTTGCGGAACCACCTGTTTCAAATACACTTGGTCATTTTCTCCCAGCAGCTCAACCGTCACATCGTAACTGCCCGGAGGCAGTGAAAGTCGCGCCATCTGTATGTTTGCCGGCAATGTCAGCCAACTGCGCGTGTCGGCGCGCTCGGTTGCCACGACTGCAACACGAACGACGAATGAGCTGATCAATTGCGCAGCCGAATCGTTGTTACCCATGTACCCGGCTTTATCCACGGACTCCTGTATCACCCCCTTGGACACTGCGCGGGCAACAGAGCGTGCCGTTATTGCCGGCATGCGCGCATCCAGGCTGGCCCGGGCTATCGCATCGATGTCTTCCATCATCTCGGTGTCAGTCTGTTTGCCGGAAACGCTGATGCGGGCCCTCAGCACATTGTTGGTGCGCGATTCGTAATCGGGAAGCGCAATATTGACCAGCACCGGCATCGGTGGGGGCTTTGACGTTTGCGGCTTGGTTTTACCCATCACCACCGAGGGGGGTGGCGCCCAAGCGCCAACGACCTTCTCGCGCTTGATTGGCGCAAGGCCGTTGCTCAGAATGAAGACCAGTTCACCTTCTTGCTCAGGGGATTTTTTCTTTTCCTGTTGAAGCTCGATACCGAATTCTTTGCTGTAATGCGCCACCTCGTCCTTCAGTCCCTGCCGCTGTGCAACCCTCAACAGGTCATGCTTGAGTATGTCCGGAATAGCCAGACCATAATTGGTCTGGTATTTCATGTAAGCCTCGTAAGCCTTGCGGTAAGCGATCATGGCATCACTCCATTCGCCCAATTCCTCGTAGATCAGACCGGTGAGGTAACGCGACAGTGCGTCTTCAGTGAATTTGCTATCCGGGATCTTCTCCCCGATCTCGCGCAGCTTGATGTCGACCTGTAGCGCTTCTACCCGTGCATCATAGAGTTTCCCGAGTTCCAGGTAATTCAGCGCCATGTAGAGATGAACCAAAACCTGCTCGTAGTCATCTCCGGCATAACTGACTGTCGCGTCGTTGACGACGAAGGACAAAGCATTTTCGCTGACGCTGGCAGCGTATAGCCGTTCCATCTCCTCCTTGGCCGATTCA
>JBDTPM010000091.1:0-4841 GCA_039932695.1 Gallionella sp.
GGAAAGCCGCCTGGAGATCATGCAGGACAAGAACCCCGATGCCGAGCTCCGGCACAAGTGGGTTCCTTACGAAAAGATCTCCGGCAACCTCAAGCGCGCGCTGGTCGCTTCCGAAGATGCCAAGTTCGTCGATCATGAGGGTTTTGACTGGGAAGGCATCCAGAAGGCTTATGAGAAGAACCTGAAGAAAGGCAGGATCGTCGCGGGCGGCTCCACGATCAGCCAGCAGCTCGCCAAGAATCTGTTTCTCTCCACCAAACGCTCGCCGTGGCGCAAGCTGGAAGAAGCAGTGATCACGGTGATGCTGGAAACGGTGATGGACAAGCGACGCATCTTCGAAATCTATCTGAATATCATCGAGTGGGGCAACGGCGTGTTCGGCGCGGAAGCGGCGGCGCAACACTATTTCCAGGTAAGCGCAGCGCAGCTTAGCGCGGAGCAGGCCGCCAGGCTCGCCGCGATGGTGCCCAATCCGCGCTACTACGAGAAGCATCGCGAAGCGTACGGCCTGCTGCTCAGGACCGCCTATATTCTGAATCACATGAACAGCATGGAAATTCCCTGAGCATACCCTCCGCGATTTCTTTACAATAGCGCGCGATTCCAAAGACGCGTGCCATGACCGATACCACTCAGGAACACCACTACACCGAAAATGTGCAGGATCACCTCAAACAGGTGGAGACTCTGCTGCACAAGCACGCCCTGCTGGAAGAGGTCGTTCATCGGCAGGAGCTGCCCCGCAACGATCGCCACGCCCTGCTCGACACCCTGGTGCACAAACAGCACCTCGCCGAACTGCGACTCAAACTGAACAGCCTGCATCCAGCGGATATCGCCTACATCCTGGAGGCGCTGCCCATCGAGCAGCGTCTCCTGGTATGGGGCCTGGTCAAACCGGAGAGTGATGGCGATATTCTGATCGAGGTTTCCGATGCGGTCCGGGAATCGCTGATCGCGGCGATGAGCCGTGAGGAATTGCGCGAGGCAACTGAACAGCTCGACACCGACGAACTTGCCGATCTGGCGCCCGATCTGCCGCAGAACGTGATGCGCGACGTATTCAAGTCGCTTTCCATCGAAGAGCGTGAACAACTGCGTGAGGCGATGTCGTATTCGGAGGATTCGGTCGGCGCGCTGATGGATTTCAACATGATTCAGGTCCGTGATGATGTCACGCTTGAGGTGGTATCGCGCTATCTGCGTCGCTTCGATGAACTGCCGGATCACACCGACCAGGTATTCGTGGTCGATCGCGATGATCATTTTAAAGGCGTTCTGCCGATCAATCTCATCGTTGTCAACGAACCGGATGTGGTCGTTGGAGACCTGATGCTGACCGATACCATACAACTGCACCCCGAGGAGAAGGCCGAGCAGGCCGCACAGGCATTTGAGCGTTACGATCTGGTTTCCGCACCGGTAACGGATGAAGACGGCAAACTGGTCGGACGCGTGACGGTGAACGTGGTGCTGGACTTCATCCGCGATGAATCGGAAACCGAGTTGCTGAATCAGGCCGGTTTGCGCGAGGAAGAGGATATTTTCGCTTCGGTGTGGAAAAGCGCGCAAAACCGCTGGTTGTGGCTGGCACTGAATCTTTGCACGGCATTTTTTGCTTCCCGGGTGATCGGGAACTTCGAAGGGACAATCGAGAAATTCGTCGCGCTGGCCACACTGATGCCCATCGTCGCCGGCATTGCGGGCAACTCGGCGAATCAAACCACTACCATCATCATACGTTCGCTGGCGCTGGGCCAGATCACACAGGACAATGCGCGTCGTTTGCTGCTGAAAGAGTTGGCTATCGGCGGCCTGAATGGCGCGGTCTGGGGTGGTGTCGCAGGATTATTCGCTTATTTCCTGTACCACAGCATACCACTAGGTATCGTGATGACCAGTGCGATGTTGCTTAACTTGATGGTGGGCGCAACCGTAGGCCTGGCTATCCCGCTGGTCATGCAAAAATTCGGGCGAGACCCGGCGATCGGCTCCAGCGTGATGATCACCGCCATTACCGACAGCGGCGGTTTCTTTATCTTCCTTGGATTGGCGACGATCTTTCTGATTTAAAGCGGAAAGCACGACTTCCCCGCGCACAAGCGGTTTGTCGTGAAAGCTTGACCAGAATACACAAAAAAAGGGCGGCAGACGACCGCCCCTCGCGAGGCGATTACGCGCCCAGAATACCCTTGCTAGCCTTTTTAGCAGCTGGCTTCTTCTTGGCAACGGCTTTTTTCTTTGCTGCCGGTTTTTTCGCCGCTACTTTCTTTGCTGCCGGTTTCTTGGCTGCAGCTTTCTTAGCAGCTGGCTTCTTCTTGGCAACGGCTTTTTTCTTTGCTGCCGGTTTTTTCGCCGCTACTTTCTTTGCTGCCGGTTTCTTGGCTGCAGCTTTCTTGGCAGCTGGCTTCTTCTTGGCAGCTGGCTTCTTCTTGGCAACGGCTTTCTTTGCTGCTGGTTTCTTCGCCGCTACTTTCTTTGCTGCTGGTTTCTTCGCCGCCGGTTTCTTGGCTGCTGGTTTCTTGGCTGTTGCCATTTTCATTCTCCATTAAAGTTATTGAACATTAACTACAACACCTCACCACCCAAACGCCTTGCATTAAGACTAAAACGCTTGCGGCACCGGCACTGTATCCACGTTTAAATTTTCGTGCAACAAATTTCGCGTGGCACTTCGCGATAATTGCAACACTCATGGAATCGGTTTTTCCCCTGCAAACAATTGCGAAATCGTCTCGCGCTCACGCACCAGATGCACAGTTTTACCGTCCACCATCACCTCCGCGGCACGCGGACGAGTGTTGTAATTCGAACTCATGCTCATCCCATATGCACCTGCGGAAAGCACAGCCAGCAAGGATTGTGGGGCGATTGCCAGGTCGCGTGCATGGCCGATAAAGTCGCCTGTCTCACAGATAGGGCCGACCACTTCGTAACTTTGCCGGGCATGATTTTCACGAAGAACCGGCAAAATTTCATGGTAGGCATCATACAAAGCCGGACGCATCAGGTCGTTCATCGCGGCATCCACGATGGCAAAATTCTTCTCTTCACCGTGTTTGAGATACTCGACCCGCGTCAGCAGCACACCGGAATTGCCGACCAGAACCCGGCCCGGCTCCAGAATGAGGCTTTCACGGCGACCGCCAAGTGCGGCCAGCAAGGCGCCTACATAATCGGCGATCTCAGGCGGCGTCTCATCTCTGTAGCGTATTCCCAAGCCACCGCCCAGGTCGAGATGCTCAAGATGTATCCCCTCGCCGGCCAATGCATCCGCCAGCACGAGTATCTTTTCCACTGCCGCAATGAACGGGCTTACCTCGGTCAGTTGCGATCCGATGTGGCAATCCATGCCGGTGATGCGCAGATTTGGCAGCTCGCGTGCCTTCCGATACAGCCCTATCGCTTCGTCATAAGCCACACCAAACTTGTTTTGCTTGAGACCGGTGGAAATATAAGGATGAGTCTTCGCATCCACATCCGGGTTGACGCGCAGACTGACCGGCGCGATCTTTCCCATCTTTCCGGCGACCTGGTTCAATCGCTCCAGTTCCGCGGGAGATTCGACGTTAAAGCACAAGACCTCCGCATCCAGTGCCATGCGCATTTCCTCAGCGGTCTTGCCCACTCCGGAAAACACCACTTTGCGCGCATCACCGCCTGCTGCCAGCACGCGCTGCAATTCTCCGCCGGACACGATATCGAACCCCGCACCAAGGCGCGCGAGCACATTCAGGATCGCCAGATTGGAATTTGCCTTCACCGCGTAACAGATCAGATGTTTTTGGCCCCGTAACGCGCTGGAGAACTGGTTCCAGCCATCCGTCAGCGCAGCGCGCGAATAGACATAACAGGGTGTGCCGAAACGGGCTGCGATATCTTCCAGCGGCACCTGCTCGACATGAAGTGAGTCTCCTAGATAGCGAAAGTAATCATTCATGTTCATTGGCTTTGCTGGGGAGACGGCGCAACCGGACTTTGTGGGTCAGGTGATTGCGCCGAGGGTATCTGAGTCTGGGCCGGGGGAAGGGTCAACGGGCCTTTCTGTCCACAACCCTGAACTGCACAGAGGAAAAGCAAGATAGTGGCAGAACGCATCGTTCACCTTCAAAGTTATTGTACGGAGCGGAATTATAGATGGCCGGCGCGTTGTCGAGACGGCCGTCCGGATGAACTCAACGTGTGGTCGCCTTTCAGACCATTCAATCCAATTGCCGGCCAGACAAAGCATAAAGGATCACGCGCCAAACCACTTCCCCCGCAGCGACTTGATCCGGTCCAGAATTCCCTGGCCCGCAGCGTCCTCGCGTCCTTGACCTGAGGAGGCGACCTTGTGCTCATGCAACAATTCGGGAGTCTGCTTGAAAGTCAGGTAGCGTTGCAGCGCGTCATGCAAATGACTTTTCAGTATGCCCACGTTGATGGGCTTGTTCAGGATACGGAAGATTTGCGCGTGGTTGATCAGGTCGATCACCAGCTCCGAATCCGCCATCTTGATCGTAACGATGGTCAAAATCTGGGGGTGCTCCTGCTTCAGCATCTTTAGCATCGCTATCAGTTGTTCCTTGCCGGGTCCGATATCGGCAATCACCACCGGGCCGAAAGATGCTTTTTCGACCACATCGACGACCGAGCCGCCCGCCCCGCCGGACTTGCCCGCCTGACCGGCGCGCCCGATGAGGTGATAGCTCGGCGTGTTCAGCGGCGCGCCACCCGGCACGAAGGCATTCTCGATGGTCACATCGAGGATGCTGCCACCCCGGAAGCCCTTGCCCGCGGCCTGGCTGCCCACTGGACCGCCGTTGCCGGCGTACATTTCGAGCTGCTCGGCATTGGTGATG
>JBDTPM010000092.1:0-7593 GCA_039932695.1 Gallionella sp.
TGTCGCGCCGGAGATGGAGTTGGATGGCAGTACCATCGAAGTGGTGGCAGTGGATGCGTCTCGCGACGCACTGGAAGTGGCGCGGAAGAACGCGCTGCGCTTGAATGCCGGCAACGCGCGTCTTTTACACAGCGACTGGTTCTCGGCGTTGAACGGCGAGCGCTTCGATCTGATCGTAGCCAATCCTCCCTACATCGCCGCTGGAGACGCGCATCTGCTATGCGGCGACCTTCGCTTCGAGCCGCGCTCCGCGCTGGCTTCCGGCGCGGATGGTCTGGATGATATCCGCCGCATCTGCGCTCAAGCGAAAGCGCATCTCAATCCTGACGGCTGGTTGCTGTTCGAGCATGGCTACGACCAGGCGGAGCGGGCACGGGCTCTGTTGCAGCAGGCAGGGTTTGCCGAAGTAGTCTCCGCGCGAGATCTGTCGGGTATCGAGCGGATGAGCGGTGGTTCGTGATTTACCATGGTAAAAAACTCGAGTATTACTTTGTTTCCAGGCGTGTTGTCATATCAACGTGAAGGCGTAGAATGAAAACGGCAATACCGTATATCAACCAAACCGGGAGGGCATCATGGCACACATCGTAATCATGGGCGCGGGGATAGGCGGAATGCCTGCCGCCTACGAGATGCAGGAGAAGATCCGCAAGGACGACAAGGTAACACTCATTTCCAACAGCGAAAATTTCGAATTCACGCCATCGAATCCGTGGATGGCGGTGAAATGGCGCAATCGCAAGGATACCTCTTTCCCGGCGCGCACCTATCTGGAGCGCAAGGGTATAGCCTTCATCTCGACCGGGGTAAAGCGTGTGCATCCGGAAAAGAATCAGCTTGAACTTAACGACGGGCAAACGGTGGATTACGATTATCTGGTGATCGCCACCGGACCGAAGCTCGCCTTCGAAGAGGTCGAAGGTTTGGGGCCGAATGGCGGATTTACCTACTCAGTCTGCAACGTGGATCACGCGATGAAGTCGCATGACGCATGGGACGATTTCGCGAAGAATCCCGGTCCTATCGTCGTGGGCGCGGTGCAGGGCGCATCCTGTTTCGGTCCCGCTTACGAATATGCCTTCATCATGGATACCGACCTGCGCCGCCGCAAGATCCGCAACAAGGTGCCGATGACCTTCGTGACTGCAGAGCCGTATATCGGACATCTGGGACTGGGCGGCGTGGGCGACTCCAAGGGCATACTGGAATCCGCTATGCGCGACCATGACATCAAGTGGATCTGCAACGCCAAGACCACCAAGGTCGAAGCAGGCAAGCTGTATGCCACCGAGCATGATGACATGGGCGTGGAGAAGAAAAAGCATGAATTGCCGTTCGCCTACAGCATGATGCTGCCGGCCTTCAAGGGCGTGGATGCGGTATTCGGCATCGAAGGGCTGACCCAGGCGCGCGGATTCATCATCGTCGACAAACACCAGCGCAACCCCAAGTACAAAAACATCTTTGCGGTCGGCGTGTGTGTGGCGATCCCTCCGGTGGAGGCGACTCCGGTACCGACAGGCACACCCAAGACCGGTTACATGATCGAGTCCATGGTGACCGCAACCGTGAACAACATCCATGCCGATTTGACCGGCGCTCCCGCAGACACGGAAGCGACCTGGAACGCAGTCTGCCTTGCTGATTTCGGCGATACAGGCGTGGCGTTTGTTGCGCTGCCGCAGATCCCGCCGCGCAACGTGAACTGGTTCTCGGAAGGCAAGTGGGTGCACCTGGCCAAGGTCGCGTTCGAAAAATATTTCATCCGCAAGATGAAAAAAGGCTCTTCCGAACCCTTCTATGAAAAGAGCATTTTGAAGATGCTGGGCATCGAGAAGCTGAAATAAACAAAGACGGGAAAGGTATCACTGCCAGCTAAAGAATGGCCAAGAGACAGATCTGGCCATTTTAGAGATGTGGTGCGCCCGACAGGAGTCGAACCTGTGACCCTTGGCTTCGGAAACCAATACTCTATCCAGCTGAGCTACGGGCGCGTATGAAGAAGTGCGGAAGAATTTCAAAACAATGGAGCAAGGGTCATTTTACTTGATTGCGCCCAAATGACCATAAGCTTCTGAAGCTCTTCAGCTACCAATTGAATGGCACAAGAATTATCAGGACGCGATATGGACCGTGCGCGCCCAACGTCACAGTTTGTTCGATATCGGCGGTACGAGAAGGCCCTGAGATAAAATTGACCGCTCGCGGTGGTTGTCGATATTCCTTGCGCATCAGCTCCCAGGCATCTTCCATCGTCGCAACGATACGTCGCGGATCCAGCACGGCCACATGGGTCTCGGGCAACAGGCTGGTGGTGGCCGGCGTTTCAACTCCGGAAAGCAGCATCAGGGTACCGGTTTCCGCAATAGCGCAAAACGCCCCGGTCACGCCGACCATATCCTGATCGTTAATTCTTGATTCGCGCAGCGATTCGTTTGCCTGGCTTCGCCCCCCTCGCTCCGCTCTCCCCGCAAGCGGGAGAGGATTGAGGTGAGGGAAACGGGCATGCCTGTTAGCCGGACGTGACTGCATCTCCAGACCGCCCGCGCTCCACGGCAAGCCGGCAAGAGACGGCCAGCATACGCCACGGACCGGCAGTTTTCTTTCGCCCAGATAGCGCGCCAGCAAGATCGGCACTTCCTTCAGATCGTTTGTTTCCACTACATCGCTGGATAGCTTGAGCGCCTTTTCCCTGAAACACGCGACCAAATCAGCAGGAGGTGGAGGCATTGGACCGCGCGGGTGCCGGGCAAGGTGGGTTGCTATTGCCTGTGTTGTCCCCGCAGATGAAAGAATCTGCGCGCTGCGTATCTTGCCTAGTATTTTTTCGCGGGCGTTCATTTGCTTTTCCCCTGCCGGTAAAGCTCCCGGAAAGTTTTACCAGCGGGCGCCGGAAAATCGCGGCCATCGGTCCAGCCTGATGCGCCGGGCAGGGTGTGCAGCAGTTTGTCTTTACCGCCAAGCAGGCTCATGAATCGAACGCCTATCTTGGTCGCCAGCGCATATATCGCGGGATGCAGCGCCAGCCACGCCCACGCCTTGAGCATCAGCGTTTCCTGGCGTGACTTCATGCCGCGAGCCATTTGTCTTTCGCGCAACTTGCGCAACAGGTCCGGCAGCGGGATCTTCACCGGACATACCACCGCGCAGGCACCGCACAGGGTCGAGGCATTGGGCAGGTCCGGTGATGCTTCCAGTCCCGACAGCAGCGGCGTCAGTATCGAGCCCATCGGGCCGGGATAGACCCAGCCATAAGCATGCCCGCCGATATTCTGATACACCGGGCAATGGTTCATGCATGCGCCGCAGCGTATGCAACGCAGCATCTCCTGCATCTCGCTGCCGAGAATACTGCTGCGGCCGTTGTCGAGCAGGATGATGTGGAAGTGTTCCGGGCCATCATGGTCTGCGCTGTCTTTGTTTCCGGTCAAAACCGACACGTAATTGGTGATCGACTGTCCGGTCGCGGAGCGCGGCAGCAGACGCACCAGCGTGGTCACATCTTCCAGCGTCGGCACCACTTTTTCGATTCCGGTGATGGCGACATGCACCCGCGGAAGCGTCGTCACCAACCGCCCGTTGCCTTCATTGGTGACGATCAGCACCGAGCCGGTTTCTGCCACCAGAAAATTCCCCCCGGAGATCCCCATATCTGCGTTCAGAAAGGCCGGACGCAGCACTTCGCGCGCCTCGCGGCACAGCTCGGCGATACCAGTCTTGCGCGGCAGATGATGTTTCTCCGCGAACAGGTCCGAGATCTCTTCCTTGTTCTTGTGCACCACCGGCGCGACGATGTGCGACGGTGCTTCGTGGGCGAGCTGCAATATATATTCGCCCAGATCGGTTTCCATCACTTTAACGCCCGCAAGCTCCAGCGCATCGTTAAGTCCGCACTCCTCGCTGACCATGGACTTGGATTTCGCCGCAGTGCGCACACCGTGCTGCGTGGCGATCTCGGCGACGATGCGGTTCACGTCCTCGCCGGTTTCGGCCCAGTGCACGATCGCGCCGCGCGCAGTCGCCTGCTGCTCGAAATGCAGCAGCCAGTGCTCCAGATCGTTCAATACGCGGTCGCGGATCGCCGCTGCTGCGGTACGAGTCTCCTGCAGATCGTTGATCTCGCCTATGACCGCCGAACGGCCTTCGACAAAACGAGTTTGTAATCGTGACAGCGCATCCTGGAGCCTGGCATCGGACAGCTTGATGGTGACCTGGCGTTTGAAATTGATGGCTGTGTTTTGCATCAGTTCGCCTCTGAATCCTGGCCTGCATCCAGGCCGGACAACACTTCCGCGACATGCAACACACGGGTGATGTGATCGCCATTGCGGCGCAAGCGGCCTTCGATGTTCAGCAGGCAGCCAAGGTCTCCGCCGACGATGGTGGATGCATGGGTCCCGGTGATATGCCGGCATTTGTTGTCAGCCATGCGCGTCGACAGCTCCCCGTACTTGACCGAGAAGGTGCCGCCGAAGCCGCAGCAGGTGGTCGATTCCACCATCTCGTTCAGGGTGACACCGGGCATCGTTGCCAGCAGCGCGCGCGGTTGTTTGTAGACGTCGAGTTCACGCAGGCCCGAGCAGGAATCATGATAGGTCAACGAACCCATAAATTTACCGGGAGCTTTTTCCAGTTTGGCGATCTTGACCAGAAAATCGGTCAGTTCGTAAGTACGCTGGCCCAGTGCCGTGATTCTTGCGAGCATGGAAGGATCGTCGCGGAAAAGATCGGGGTAATGCACGCGTATCATCCCGGCGCAGGATCCGGAAGGCAGTACCACATAATCGAATGTTTCGAATTCGGCGAGATATTTGAGTGCCATCGTCACCGCGGATTTGCGATCGCCCGAGTTGTAGCCGGGTTGGCCGCAACAGGTTTGCTGTTCAGGAACCACGACCTCGCAGCCTGCTGATTCCAGCAATTTGATCGCGGCAAAACCGATGCGCGGGCGCATGGCATCGATCAGGCAAGTGACGAACAATCCAACGCGCATTGATGTTCTCCGGTGAGTCTTTTGAAAAGTTTTATCCAGATAGTTCATCAACCGCCAACCCCTCCCAGCCTCCCCTTGCACCCGCAAGGGGTACGCCGGAGGGTAACCCGCTGCTGTGCGGCGACCCTTCCGCAGTCAGGGGAGGAGCGGGTTCGGTTCTCCCCCTGACAAGGGGGAACTATAGGGGGTTGGGTGCATTTAGCCTTATGGGCTATCCGAGTTCAAGCAGGCCCAACTATAGCCTATAGCCACCAGCAAAAACTATCACCTCAAACTTTGCATCAGCGCATCTATACCTGCACATGCGATCTGCACGTCCTCGGGAGACTTGACTCCGGATACACCCACGGCGCCCACAACTTCGCCAGCGACAACGATGGGTTCGCCCCCTTCCAGGAAAGTGAGTTCGCCAGGCGCGGACATGAATGCAACTCGGCCGTTGCCAATGATGTCTTCATATACCTTGGTTGTTCTGCGCCCCATCGCTGAAGTGTACGCCTTGCCGATGGCGATGTTAATGCTGGTCAAGTTTGCGCCATCCAGTCGTTGCAGCCACATCAAGTGTCCGCCGTCGTCGACGATGGCGATGGTTACCGCCCAGTTCTGGCGCAGCGCCTCCATTTCGCAGCCTGATGCGATGATCTTAATATCCGCCAGCGTCAAATATTTCTTGGATCTCATGCGGTCTCCTCATGGTTTTGATTTTTTTGGATCGCAAATGACGATTTTATTACGCTGCGTGATAACCGAGTTGCTTCGAAATCTGCATGCCGGTTTCCATCACCTGAGCTGTCCATTCATCGCGACGCCGCTCTATCGGAGCAGACACAGACAGGCCGGCAACCACATGGCCGCTGGCATCATGCACTAAAGTGCCTATGCATCCCACCCCCAGTTCAGCCTCCTCGTTGTCCAGGGCATAGCCGCGATTTGCTGCAGCGAGACAGTCTTGCAGCAAGGCTGTCACCTTGGTGTGAGTGTTGACCGTATAGGCGGGCAGTTTGCTGCGCTTGGCGTAAGCACGGCACGCTGCTTCACCCTGGTAGCCCAGCATCAGCTTGCCTACCGCAGTGACGTGCAACGGTGCGCGGCTGCCGATCACCTGCTCCACCCGTATCATGCGCTTGGCGAGCGTACGCTCGATGTAGACGACCTCGTCGCCTTCGCGCACCGTCAGGTTGACCGTCTCACCAAACCGGTCGCGCAGCTTTTCCATCAGCGGCAACGCCACCTTCCTGATGTCTACGCCAGAGCTGACCCGGCTACCCAGTTGCATCAATTTGACACCCAGTTGGTAATTCCCCCTGCTGGTACGCTCGACAAAGCCCTGTTCAGCCAGTGACGCGAGTATGCGGAAAGCAGTCGAGGGATGTAACCCCGTTTCAGCCGAGAGTATCTTCAGGCTCGCGGCCTCTTCGTGAACCGCGATCGCGTCGAGCAATCTTGCCAGCCGTTCGATGACTTGTATGGAGTTGGATTCTTTTTGCATATTTCGCATTGTGAAATCGATTGTGTATTGCGAAATTATATAACAAGCCGTATCCTGCCATCAAATCTTTTTGGCAGACATTTTCTTGTGGCCAACTTTAACGGCAGGATGAATCTTAAGGAGCAATGAAATGACGACGAGCACAGTGGCTGCACCTCAATTTTGTGCGGGCATACAACATTTCGGTGCGGCATGGGAAGGTTTTTCCCAACATGCCAAATCGGCTGTCATCAAACAGGGTCAGTCTGCGATCAGTGACCCGCGCGCGCCAGATGCGGTCTACCAGACACTGATGATGGCCGATGCGCTGCGCTATTTGACGCTACAAACCTGCGGTTCAAAAGGTTCCGGCCATCCGGGCGGTTTCGCCAGCAGCGCCGAAGCCTATGCTTCGCTGGTGATGCTGGGTCACACCAATATCGTGACCGAGGTGGGTCACCATGCACCCGGTTTCTACAGCGCGATGTTCCTGGACACTTCGCTCGAAGAGATGGGCATCAGGACGGTAACCGATCTGATGGCACGCTTCCGCGAGAAGCATGGTTTGCTCGGCCACTTGTCCGGCGCGATCCCCGGTCTTCTGGCGCCCGCCGGTCCGCTGGGCCAGGGCCAACATTTCGCGATGGCCGGTGCGATGCTGCATCCGAGCAAGCTGTTCCCGGTCACGATCGGTGACGGCGGGATGGGCGAACCTTACGTGCTTAATTCGATGATGCACTTCAATACCGCGTATCCCAAGGTGACCAATTTCCTGCCGGCACTGATCTGGAACGGCTACAGCCAGGAGCACCACTCGATGGTGTCGCGCTTCACCAACGCGGAAATGATCGCTTACTGGAAGGGCCACGGCTTCAAAGAAGTGGTGCTGGTCGATGCCAAGGAGTTTGACGATACCAAACAAACCAGCGCCTATGCCGACAGTTCCTACTTCTCGCACAAGCAGCGCCTGGCTTTTGCCGCTGCCGTGCTGGCCGGCGTGGACAAGGCCGCGAAGTCCGCGCTGGGCGGCACATTGACAGCATTCATCATCAAGCAGATGAAAGGCACGGGCGTGCATACCGTGGGCGCGAAGTCGCACAACCTGTATCCCGCCGACAGTCTGGACAAGCCG
>JBDTPM010000093.1:0-5722 GCA_039932695.1 Gallionella sp.
ACTACGTCCCCATACTAATGCCGAACTGCGCTATATCAAAGTTCAAATCAAAAAAGCAGACTAGGTGGGAGCTTAAGGTTGAAGAGGAATTTCCCGAATTCTTCATGAAACTGACCGTGAATACCCTTTTCAACCGTTGCCCTCAGAATACTGAATAAATCTTCGCCGCGCACCCTTGAAATGTAGTCCTCGTAGTTTTCAACCATCTTCAGTTCGCGGCGCAATAACCAACGGGCATTGCGCCGTATGTTACGTTTCATACGGTGCAATGCGCTACGCTTATTGCACCCTACACAACCTGAGGCCACGTTTGTGCGGCATCAGGTTTAGTTTTTGCATTTCTGCTTTTCTTTCCTCTGTGCGCCCCGCCAGGTCGAGTTGCGCAGCCCCGCTTGCTTGCGGCTGGTCGAGGGAACCGCGAAGCGGCGGCAAACCGGGGGCGACTTCTTTGGGTTACCTTTCTTGGCAAGACAAGAAAGGTAGCTTGCTGCCGGGCAACCCCCGGCGGTGTTGACTTTGATTGTTGGGTATCGCTGTGCTCAACCCAACCTACATGCCGCGCTTTAGTTTTGGAGTGCGCGGGCATGACCGCGCGAAAGCGGCGACATGTCGCCGCACTCCATAAAGAAGCCCGGTGTCTTCAATGCCCACCAGCTTCCTCTGCTTCCTCCCTCTCCATTAGGTAGAATACCCCCCATGCCTACCCTGAAAATCGCCACCTACAACATCCACAAAGGCTTTTCTCATTTCAACCGCCGCGTTGTGCTGCACGAGTTGCGCGACCGTTTGCGCGAGCTGGATGCCGACATCGTGTTCCTGCAGGAAGCGCAGGGCGAGCACACGCTGCATGCACAGCGTTATCACAACTATCCCGACGGTGCGCAGCATGAGTTCATCGCGGAGGAAGTCTGGCCGCATTGCGCTTATGGCAAGAACTCGGTGTATGAGGCGGGACATCACGGCAACGCGATCCTGAGCCGCTTCCCGATCCTGCAAACCTTGAACCTGGATGTCTCCGCGCATCGCTTTGAAAGCCGCGGTCTGCTGCATTGCGAGATCGAGCTGCCATCGATGCATAATGCCGCAGACCAGCAGCGCGTGGTGCGGGAGGGTGGTGACGAAGCCGCCGGGTACCCACCGGCCTACCCCTTGCGGGTGCATTGTCTGTGTGTCCACTTTGGACTGTTCGCCAAGGGCAGGCGGGAGCAGACACGCATGCTGATCGAACATGTCCGGAGCAGTATCCCTGCCGGCATGCCGCTGATCATTGCCGGTGATTTCAACGATTGGCGCAATCAGATGAGCCATACTCTGGCGAGTGAGCTGGATGTGCATGATGTGTTCCATCTGCATAACGGCGGTCCCGCGCGCAGCTTCCCGGCGCGCTTGCCGATGTTTCGTCTGGATCGTATCTACGTGCGCGGCTTCAGCGTCGTTCACAGCGATGTGCATGTCGGCGGACCATGGCAACGTTTGTCGGATCATGCCGCCCTTTCGACCAGGCTGAAGCGGCATGACCGGATTGAAACAGTATGACCGGGCTGAAACATCATGAATGACGCTCATCAGATCTCCGGGAATCAACTCACGTTGTTGCAAAGCGGAACGGAGTTCTTCCCGCAGCTATGTGCAGATATCGATGCCGCAAAGAGTTCGATATATCTTGAAACCTACATCTTTGCGGCGGACAGTACCGGACGCATGGTTGCCGATACATTGCAACGCGCCGCTGCGCGCGGGGTAGTGGTACGTGTGCTGCTGGACGGTTACGGCTCGGCTGAGTTCCCGCAACATTGGGTGGATGATATGCGCGCGGCGGAAATCGAGGTGCGATGGTTCCGCCGTGCAATCTCGCCGTTCACGTTACGCCGGAACCGGCACCGCAGGTTGCGCCGAATGCATCGCAAGATGGCGGTGATGGATGGTGAAGTGGCGTTTGTCGGTGGCATCAACATCATCAACGATATCCCGGCGCATACCAAACTGTCCGCACCGCAGCTGGATTATGCGGTGCGTGTGACAGGCCCGGTTGCCGGCGAGATTCACGCGTCCATGCGTCGTTTGTGGAGCGTGGTGTCGTGGGCCAATTTGAGCCGTCGCGGCAAAAAAATCAAGTTGCTGGTCACTGCCGCCCAAACGCCGGCAACTTCGCCCGACATCACTGTTCTGCTGCGCGACAACGTGCGCCATCGTCGCGATATTGAACGGGAATATCTGAATGCCATCGATGTTGCGCGGAGCGAGATTATTATCGCCAACGCCTATTTTCTTCCCGGAAGAGGTTTTCGTCAGGCCTTGATTCAGGCCGCAGGAAGAGGGGTTCGTGTGGTGTTGCTGTTGCAAGGCCGGGTGGAATTCTGGATTCAGCATTATGCGACCCACGCACTTTATGACGAACTGCTGGGATCTGGTATTGAGATCTACGAGTATCAAGCCAGCTACCTGCATGCAAAAGTGGCGGTGGTGGACGGATCGTGGGCAACCGTGGGCTCTTCCAATATTGATCCATTCAGTTTGCTGCTGGCGCGCGAAGCCAATCTGGCCGTGAGGCACGCAGGCTTTGCCGGGGACTTGCGCGCGAGTTTGCTTGCGGCGATCGCACAGGATGCTGTTCGTGTCGGAGAGGGATATGACCTGACGCGCAACTGGGTGGATCGTCTTGGGGCGCACCTGAGTTATGGAATGGTGCGCTTGTTGATCGGATTGCTGGGTTATGGAAGTTCGATCTGAATTGCTGCAGCACTGAATTATAATCTCGTCATGGGGAATACAGGGCGGGATAGCGGCAGAGTCAAACGACCTGACCCGCTCCTGACCGGGACGCAGCAGGTCTGCCGGGAAGGCAGTCAGTACCAGGGTTGACACGCGATGAATAAAATAAAAGACTATGCCGCACGGGTGACTCTGGGCCAGCTTTTGTTATGGATGGCGGCTGTCTCGATGACAGCGGCATTCTTAATCGTTTTTCTGATGTCCACGGTAGTGCGTGATCATGCTGTGCATGAACTCTCGCACCAGGAGGCGCAACAAACTTCCCGGCTGGTCTTCCAGTCCCTTTATTCGGTGATGCGCAAAGGCTGGAGCAAGCAAGAGATAGTCGAGACCATCAAACGGCTGAATGACAGTTTCCCGGAGCTGAAGATAAACGTCTACCGGGGTGAAATTGTTGCGCATCAGTTCGGTGCGATGGCGGGTGAGCAGATCGCGATAGAGCAGGACGCGGTGTTGCGACAGGCGCTGGCCAGCGGCCAGGAAGCGCTGATCTTTCAGGAACACGACACCACCCGATATCTCTATCCGGTTCTGGCCACGCAGGAGTGCCTGGCGTGCCACACGCAATCGCATGTCGGTGCGGTGCATGGGGTGATCGATATCAGCTATCCGCTCAAAAACCTGAAGTCATCTTTCAGCATGGTCATCAATACTGTCGTTGCCTATACGCTGGCCGCCATGGGCGTGGTTTTCATCATCCTTTATTTTCAAATGCGTCACCTGATCGTTTTGCCCATAGCCAATCTGGCTGGTGTCATGCGCAGCGTGACCCAGGATATGAATTTCAGCCATCGGGTCAGCGGCTCATCCTGGCCGGTCGAATTAAAACAGTTGACCTGGTATTTCAATCACTTGCTGACGACGATGCAGGACTACAGCACCAGGCTGGAAGAGCTGTCGATCCGCGATCCGCTGACCGGGTTGTACAACCGTCGCAAGTTCCACGAATCCTTGCAGAATGAAATCATCCGCGCGTCGCGTCATGGACGGGGATTTTCAGTGATCATGGTCGATCTGGATAACTTCAAATATATCAACGATACCTTTGGTCATCCGATTGGTGACCTGGTGCTCAGGGAGATCGCGATGCTGCTAGGTGGCGGGTTGCGCCGAGTGGATGTATTTGCGCGTTTGGGGGGAGACGAGTTCGCCATCATCCTTCCCGAAACGGAGCCGTCCAGAGGTTTGCAGGTCGCCAACAAGCTGCACAAGGCGCTTGCCGAAAAGGTGTTCGAATTGCCGGTGGGCAAAGCAAATATCACCGCCAGTTTCAGCATGGTGAGCTACCCGAAAGATGGCAAGACCGAAGTCCAGATCTATGCGGCGATGGACGCGGTGTTGTACAAGGCCAAGACGCATGGCAAGAACCAGGTGATGACGGCTGAATCCGCCGAGGATCGCAACATGATGATGATCTTCAAGCAGGGCGACTTCTTGCGCAATGCTTTGCATGATGATCGCATCGAGGCCTTCCTGCAGCCTATCGTCAATGTGCAAACAGGTGACGTGATGGCCTTCGAGGTACTGGGCCGTATCCGCGATGGCGAGCGGACGGTTCCCGCTCTGGAGTTCGTTGAAGTGGCCGATGAACTGGGCATGGCGCATGAGCTGGATCGTGAGGTGTTCCGCAAGGGATTGGAGCATCATGCGGTGATTGCAAAAACCCATCCCGGGGCAAAATTGTTCTTCAACCTGTTTCCGAGCAGTTTTATCGATATCGAGTGGATACGCGGTATTCCCGAGATGGTGCGGAACGCTGGCGTTCCTTGCGAAAGCATCGTGCTGGAGATCACCGAGCGCGAAGCGTTGCCCAACCTGACCCAGGTGGCAACGGTGATCGAGGAATTGCGTGCCAACAGGATCTCTGTCGCACTCGACGATTTTGGCAGCGGTTTCTCGTCGTTCATGTACCTGAAGTACCTGGCCATCGATTACGTGAAGATCGAGGGCAGTTTCATCCATCAGATCACCACCGATCCGCGCGATCGCATCATGGTCGAACACATCAATGATATGGCGCACCAATTCGGTCTCAAGACAGTGGCCGAATTCGTCGAAGATGAAGCGACCGCGAAAATGATCGTCGAGATCGGCGTGGACTATGCGCAGGGATATTACTACGGCCATCCCGCGCTGCCAGGGCGGGATACCAGCCAGCCCTGAGACTCCCGACCCGTTTGCACCCGAAATGAGTAGCGTGCCACCTGCCAGTTGATGAGTCATCAACTGCTCAGACGGCTGTCTTCGCGGCTATAATCGCACTCTGATATTTTCATCTGCCAAATATGCGACCTTCTTCGACTCCATTGCCCGACAACGCATCCCGTCGTGACTGGAAAACCATTCATTCCCTGTTGCCTTACCTGCTGGAATTCAAGGGGCGCGTGATTCTGGCGATGAGTCTGCTGGTATTGGCCAAGCTCGCCAACGTCGCGGTTCCGCTGATCCTGAAGCAGATCATCGACTCTCTGGACAAGACCAATGCAGTGCTGGCGATACCTGCATTCTTGATCATGGGCTATGGCCTGCTGCGATTGTTCAGCACGCTGTTCGGCGAATTGCGCGATGCGGTGTTCGCCAAGGTGACACAGCGCGCTATCCGGCGCGTGGCATTGAGGGTGTTCGAGCACCTGCATAGCCTGAGCTTGCGTTTTCATCTGGACAGACAGACCGGCGGCGTGTCACGGGACATCGAGCGCGGTACGCGCGGGATCGGATTTCTGCTCAACTTTACACTGTTCAACATTCTGCCCACGCTGCTGGAGATCGTTCTGGTCGCGGCGATCTTGTTCAGCAAGTACAACGTATGGTTCGCCGTGATCACGTTCGTCACGCTGGTGGTTTACATCGCCTTTACCCTGTTCATCACCGAGTGGCGCATGGTGGTGCGGCGCACCATGAACGATCTGGATTCCAAGGCCAATACGCGCGCCATCGACAGCCTGCTGAA
>JBDTPM010000094.1:0-12950 GCA_039932695.1 Gallionella sp.
CTTCACCGGAGTTCCTGCAAGTTACCAAGAAAAAATATTCCAGGACAAATTCCTCGCCCGTCATTCCGGCAACTGAGCACGACGGCAAATAATGTGCGTTACCGCACATACCACCCCAGTAATTAAGCGGACACTGCCCAATCCCCTGCCGGCATCACCGGTTTCGATGAAATCGCCGGCGGATGATTGCCAAGCGGCCGCACCGTGCTGCTGGTCGGCGGACCGGGTTGCGGCAAGACCATACTTGCGCTGTAATTTCTGGTGTATGGCGCACAGGATTGCATGGAGCCGGATATCTTTGTCGCTGTTGAGGAAACCTCTAAGCGCATCGTAGCCAACGCCGAAAGCTTGGGTTGGGATCTCGCCGAGTTGCGCCGAAGAAAACTTTATTTCATGGATGCCTAACCGAAGCCCGACCTGATGCAGTCGGGTGATTTCGATCTCGGCGGGATGCTGGCGGGGCTGGGTCAAGACCAGGGAAATCGGGGCGCGACGCATCGTGCTCGATGACCCAGATGCCTTATTGGCGCTGTTGCCTGACGCAGCGGCGAAATGGCAGGAGATCTACCGGCTGTATCAGTGGTTATTGGCGCACTAGTTATCAGGTATCATCACCGTGAAAGCGGACGAGGATGAGATGAGTTCCGTCAGCCAGCAGCCGTTCGGCTTCATGCAACAGCCTCGGCGAGAACGAATCGCTGTTCCTGATTGGCAGCCTCGGATTTGAGATCTCAGATAGGAGCAGTCATGTCACACACGTCTGCAAAATCTCCAGGATTGGAGAAAGCCGTTAGATCGAAAAACCAAATTTTTCTGCCCTTGGCTATCGCTTGCTCAATCCTGTTCGCAAGTGCAGTTCTGTTCGTCTATTTCGCACGAAATCTTATGCAAACTCTGGCTGAGCAGACAAAGGTGGTAGTTCTTCTGGAAGAAACCAGAGAGACATTAAGTGGGATCAAAGATGCTGAACTGGGGCAACGCGGATTTCTGATTACGGGAAAAGACAAGTATCTGGAACCGTATATTGCAGGACTCAAGAATACGGAAACCCACCTCTCGACGTTACGCTCACTGGCTCATGACGAGCCCCATCTATCTCAACAGTTGGATCTTATCAATGAATTGAAACAGAACAATTTTACTGAACTAAGCAAGACAATCACCTTGCGCAAAAATAACCGGCTTGCCGAAGCGCAGCGAATCGTATCAAGCGATACAGGCAAGCAAACCATGGATAAGATACGTGAAACCATTAAAAATATATTTGTTGAATTGAGGGACCGGCAAACTCAAGTTGTTCTGAACATAACTGACTACATACATAAAGCAATAATCAGTTTTATTGTTCTGGTCGTGACCGTTTCAGCCTTGATAATTCTCGGATACAGGACAACCTCCCGAATATTCGATGCGACGATCGCCATGAACGAACGCGACATCACCGAGCGCAAACGGGCAATGGATGAATTAAAAAAGCTGAACGAAGAGATTAAATCGTCCAACAAGGAGTTGGAGGCATTTTCCTATTCCGTATCGCACGACCTGCGGGCCCCGCTGCGTTCCATCGCAGGATTTGTGGAGCTGCTGAAGAAGTACGGTTACGCCAATGCGGATGAAAAAAGTAAACACTATATGGAGGTGATCTCGAGTTCCGCTGTGCAGATGGGGCGGCTGATAGACGACATCCTGACGTTTTCCCGGATCGGACGCATCGAGATGCTGATGACCAGAGTCAGTCTGGATCATCTGGTGCAGGAGGCGCTGAAGACGTTGCAGCCGGAGATCGCGGGACGGGAGATCATATGGAAGATCAGCCCCTTGCCCAAGGTGGAAGGGGAAAGGGCGATGTTGCAACTGGTACTGGTCAATCTTATCTCCAATGCTCTGAAGTATTCGCGACCGAGGGCGACTGCGGTGATTGAAGTGGGCGCGCGAACCGATGGGAATGAAAACACCTTTTACGTCAAAGACAACGGCGTGGGGTTTGATATGCACTATGTGGACAAGCTCTTCGGCTTGTTTCAGCGCCTCCACCGACCGGAGGAGTTTGAGGGCACCGGGGTCGGGCTGGCCAATGTGCAGCGCATCATCCAGCGGCACGGCGGACGGGTCTGGGCGGAGGGCAAGGTGGACGAGGGGGCGACATTTTATTTTTCCATACCAAAACTAATGGAGGTCTGACATGACAGAACTGGCGCGGGTATTGTTGGTTGAGGATAACCCGAACGATGTGGAAATGACGCTGGAGGCATTTTCTGAATGCAACCTGGCCAATGAGGTGGTGGTGGTCAGGGATGGGCAGGAGGCGCTGGATTATCTCTTCAGGCAGGGTGCTTTCTCGGAACGACCCCATGGCAACCCGGCGGTGATCATGCTCGATCTCAAGCTTCCCAAGATAGCCGGCATCGATGTTCTGCGCAGGATCAAATCTGACGCAAATTTAAAGACGGTGCCGGTGGTGATCATGACCTCCTCCCGCGAGGAAAGAGACGTGGAGGAAGGTTACCGGCTTGGAGTAAACGCCTATGTGGTCAAGCCGGTTGATTTTCAACAGTTTGTCGAGGCAGTCAAGGGGCTGGGCGTATTCTGGGCACTCATCAATCAATCTCCTCCCGGTAGCGTAAGCAGGAGCGTCTGATATGAGCCTGCTGCGGATTCTGAATGTCGAAGATAATAAGAATGACAGCGAACTCATTCAGGCGGAACTCGCAACAGAATGGGCCGAGTTGGAAATCGTCCGTGTCGAGACCCGCAAAGCATTTACGACCGCCGTTGCGCAGGGAAGATTTGACCTGATCATCTGTGACTATACACTCCCGGATTTTGACGGTATCTCAGCCCTTGCGATCGCAAAGAAAAACTCTCCCGACACACCGTTTATCTTTGTGTCCGGGACGATAGGAGAAGATCTTGCGATTGAGGCACTAAAAAAAGGCGCATCCGATTATGTCCTGAAAAACCGCCTGTCCAAGCTGGTCAGCGTCGTCCACCGCGCATTGAACGAGGCAGAAGAGAAACGGGAGAACAAGCGGTCAGCGGATGCGCTACTTTCATCGCGAGATTTGCTCAAGTCCGTTATAGAAAATGTGCCCGCCCGTGTGTTCTGGAAGGATGAAGAATTGCGCTATCTCGGCTGCAATTCCGGCTTTGCGCGCGATGCGGGGTTTTCGCGCCCGGAGGACTTGCTGGGCAAGGATGATTTTCAGATGGGCTGGCGCGAACAGGCTGAACTGTACCGTGCCGATGATAAACAGGTGATGGGTTCCGACACGCCGAAAATCGGCTTCGAAGAACCGCAAACCACGCCTGACGGGCACACGATCTGGCTGCGCACCTCAAAGGTGCCGATGCACGATACAAATGGAAAAGTCTTCGCCTTGCTGGGTATTTATGAAGACATCACCGATCACAAACAGGCGGAGGAAGAAATAAAATTCAAGAACACGATACTCCAGACCCAGCAGGAGACTTCGCTCGATGCGATCCTGGTGGTTGACGAGAACTCACGAATCATCTCCTACAATCATAAGTTCATTGCCCTATGGCGGCTCTCCCCGCAACTTGTGAACTCGGGTCCGGATGCACTCGTGCTCCAGGCAGTTGTTGACCAAGCCGAAAATCCGGAAGCATTTGCCGCCCGGTTCAAATATCTTTACGAGCACCGCGACGACAAGAGTCGCGAGGAAGTAAATCTGAAAGATGGAAGGCTGATTGACAGGTATTCCGCTCCGATCACCGGAGCGGATGGCAAGTACTACGGACGCGTCTGGTATTTCCGCGACATTACCAAACGCAAGCAAGCCGAGCAGGAATTGCGCGAAAGTGAGCGACGCTTCAACGATCTGCTGGAAAATGTGGAACTGATTTCGATGATGCTGGATCGAGATGGGCGGGTCACCTATTGCAACGAGTATCTTCTGCGCCTGAGCGGTTGGCAACGCGGGGAAGTCATCGGGCGAAACTGGTTCGATCTTTTCGTGCCGCCAGAAATCAGCAATTTGAGGGACGAGTTTTTCGCGGCGCTGCTCGCCAACCGGCCCGAAGCCAAGCATCACGAGAACGATATCCTCATGCGCTCGGGCGGGCGTCGGCTGATACGCTGGAGCAACTCGGTACTGCGCTCGGTATCCGGCGATGTGATCGGAACGGCAAGCATCGGCGAAGACATCACCGAGCAAAAGAACACGGAACTTGCGCTATCGAAAAAAAGGACCCAGTTGTCAGAAGCCCTGAAGATTGCCAGGCTGGGCTACTGGGAATATGAATTTGCCACAGATGAATTCATATTCAATGATCAATATTACTCGCTCCATAAAATCACGGCTGAGGACGCGGGAGGATACCGGATGTCCTCGGCTGAATTTGCTCGTCGCTACGTCTATCCTGAAGATGCGCCTAATGTTGCTCAGCATGTTCGACTGGCATTCGAAACTGTGGATACGGATTATTCTGCCATGACCGAGACTCGAATATTAAGCGGGAAAGGAGAAATTGCCTGGTTAGAAGTGCGTTTAAGAGTCGAGAAGGACGCACTGGGGCGCACAATCCGGTTGGTCGGTGTCAATCAGGACATCACCGAGCGCAAGGCAGCGGAAGTACGTATCAAATATCTCAACCGCATATATGCCATGCTGAGCGGCATCAATACGCTGATCGTGCGCGTGCATGACCGCGACGAATTGTTCAGGGAAGCGTGCCGGATCGCTGTCGAGGCAGGCGGGTTCCGCATGGCCATGATAGCCATCGTGGATCGGAGCATGATGAAGATTATCCCGGTAGCAACGGCGGGCAAGGATGAGGCGCTTATGACCGGCATCAAAGACCTCTTGTCTTCGAGTGAGGATGCACCTAACACCATGGTCGCACTGGCGATCAGGGAGAAAAAAACTGTCGTGTCCAATGATTCACTAAGCGACCCCAGGGTTTTGTTAGGCAAGAAATACGCCGGATCCGGAGTTCGCTCGATGGCCGTTTTTTCGCTGATCGTCTCGGATGAAGCGATAGGCGCGCTCGCGATGTACGCCAGCGAGATTGATTTCTTCCATGACGATGAGTTGAAGCTGCTGACGGAACTGGCAGGCGACATCGCGTTCGCGATCGATCACCTCGACAAGCAGGAAAGGCTCAATTACCTCGCCTACTACGATGCGCTCACCGGACTCGCGAACCGCAATCTATTTCTCGAACGGGTGGCGCAGTATATGCGCAGCGCGGTCAGTGGCGGGCACAAGCTTGCCATCGGCCTGATCGACCTGGAACGCTTCAAGAACATCAACGACAGTCTCGGCCGGCCGGTCGGCGACGCGCTGTTGAAGCAGGTAACGGAGTGGCTGACGCACAGGGCAGGGGACGCCAACCTGCTGGCGCGTATCGATGCAGACCATTTTGCCGTGGTGCTACCAGAAGTAAAGTCAGATGGAAACCTGGCGCGGCTGGTCGAGAACCTGCTGGCAGCTTTTCTGGAGCATCCGTTCCACTTGAATGACGCCGTGCTCCGCATCGGCATCAAGATTGGTGTCGCGCTATTCCCTGATGACGGTGCCGACGCCGACACCTTGTTCGGGAACGCAGAGGCCGCACTTAAAATGGCCAAGAAGAGCGGCGACCGGTACCTGTTCCATACGAAAAAAATGACCGAAACGGTGGCCGCCAAGCTGACCCTGGAAAATCAATTGCGCCAGGCGATCGACAACGAAGAATTCGTGCTCCACTACCAGCCCAAGGTGAACCTTACGAGCGGCAAGGTCACCAGTGCCGAGGCGCTGATCCGCTGGAACGATCCGCGCACCGGCCTGGTGCCGCCGGGCCGGTTCATTCCGATCCTGGAAGAAACCGGATTGATCTATGAAGTCGGGCGCTGGGCGTTGCGCAAAGCCGTCGATGATTATCTGCGTTGGCGCGATGCGGGACTGCCTGCCGTGCGCATCGCGGTGAACGTGTCGCCGCTGCAACTGCGCAATGCCGGCTTCATCGCCGAGATCGAGCAGGTGATCGGAATCGATGCGCATGCAGCCGAGGGACTGGAACTGGAGATCACCGAAAGCGTGATCATGGATGACACCGAGCACAATATCGCCAGCCTGCAGGCGGTCCGGAAAATGGGAGTCACCATCGCCATCGACGACTTCGGCACCGGCTTCTCCTCGCTCAGCTACCTGTCCAAACTGCCGGTGGATACGCTGAAGATCGACCGCGCGTTCGTGATCGAAATGACTGCCGGTCAAGAAGGCTTGGCGCTGGTATCCACCATCATCGGCCTGGCGCATGCGCTGAAGCTCAAAGTGGTGGCGGAGGGCGTCGAAACAGAGGAGCAATCACGCCTGCTGCGCTTGCTGAGCTGCGATGAGATGCAGGGCTATTTATTCAGCAAACCGGTGCCGGCGGAAATCTTCGAAGCAAGATTCCTCTCATCGCCGCTTGCTTGATAACACTATGGCTGTGTAACCAGGCGGAAATTCTTGCGCGCTGAACATGCGCTGTCGCGTAGCGGCTAAATCTTGAGCTTCCTTACCTCGAAGATAAGCGACAATATCGGCTCGTCCGCGGCCTCTTTCATCAGTTCTTCAGTTCGCTTCTTTGCAAACGATCGCCTTTTTGTGAGTCGCGTGATCGCTTCTGTTGCGCTGTCTTCCGAACAAAAAACAGGGGAGACCGTAGTCTCCCCTGCCGGTACATCGGTGTGATGCAATATCACATACTAGAACGCAGCGAACAACATCAGTGTCGTCAATCTGTTGCCATTGGCCGGCGTTCCGTCATACGCGCTGCCGGAAAACATCTCATGGTCCAGCTGCAATTGCACGTTTTGAACGATCTGATAGGTGCCGCCTATCGTCAGGGAATTGTCACCATTCCCGGTAGCTTTTCCATTGTCGCCCTTGCGATATGACATCAGCAAGGTTGCTTTGCCCGGCGACACGCCCAACTGCCCGGCGATGGTTGTGGCTGTTTTTGCCTTTGCCTGGCTATTGAACAGGTTAGGCGCGGTGCCGGCTACGCTGGCGTTAGCGTTGGCGTGTGTCAGGTAGATTCCCAAAGGCATGGTTGCAACCTCGCCTTGCGCCTGTGCATCCAGCGCATAAGCTTTGGTTGTCATATTGGTGCCTGCCGCATTGGTCGCGTTGCCGCTCCAGGATTGCACGCCCAGGCCCGTATCCCAGCTCCCCAATTTGGGAGTGACCGCCAGCCTGAAATAGTTTGCTGTCGGAGAACCTGTAGTGGCTGCCCCTACACTGCGTGGCGACCACTTGGTGATATTGGCGAAATACATCGAATTGCTGGCGACTACGGCGATACCTTCAGCCGCAGTTCCCGTGCCGATATATTGCTGCGCGGAAAAACTGCTGCGTGCTTCCATGATCCGTGACCCGCGTACTGCGCCGGTATTCAGCAACTCGAATCCATACGATACGCCTTGATTGGCTGTGGTGAATGGTACAACCCCCGCCTTGACCCCGCCCACATCATAAATGAACGGTATTTTGAAATTCGCCACTACCGGGCTGCCGCCGTTCAAGTCCATTTCGAGCTGAACGCCGATATTCTCGCTGGCCCGTCCACCCACCATCAACAGCAACTCATCGGGAAATTGCAACTGCCCATCGTTTGTACCTGCGGTTATGGAGCCGGCCGACTTGGGCCCATTGGACTTCTGATAACGGATTTTCGTGACGACGCTGGCATTCAAGGTGTCCGGTAGTGAGAGCCCCTCGCTTCCCTCGATCTTCGGCTGGGAACCGATCATGGTATAGCCGCCAGCCTTGAAAGACCGGCCAAACTCATTCAGGATGGGGAAGCTTTGAAAGTGGCAGGCGTTGCATGCCATGCCGGTTTGCCTCGAATAACCCGGAATTGCGAAAGCCTGTGGCGCCATCGCCATCGCTGCCAATGCACCTGCCAATAAATAAATGATCTTTTTCATTTTGAATGCCCTTTTTGGTTGTTATGTTTAATTGCTAGCGCTTTCCTGCAGAACAAAACATGGTCCATCTTTCATACTTTGCCGATACTCTTACTGCCAAAAGTTGAAGTATGCGCGTAAATATTGGGGTGGTATTTGCGGTAACCCACATTATTCGCCATCGCGCTTGGTTGCCGGAAATTCAGGACATTGCACTCAAATGTCCATAACACTTGCACCATTATGGCGTAGGTATAATACACGCCTTTGTCGTGGTTGGGTTCCGCCAAATCATTTTTTCTGGAGTCGTCTTGTTCAAGCTCATTGGTGTCGTTGCTGGTTATTACTTATTTGGGTTCATCGGAGCGCTCCTCGGTTTGTTCGTCGGGTCTTATATTGATCGTGTGAGGGTGTATGGCTCCGGCGCGATGAACCCGTTACGGAATGCGCTTCGCCAAGCCGTTTTCCTTGAAACGGTGTTCATCGCTATGGGCAAGCTGGCCAAGGCCGATGGACACGTCTCCCAGGACGAGATCGCCCATGTCGAGCAGTTCATGCAAAAGCTGGGCATGACAGCAGAGCATCGCCAGCAAGCCATTGCGTTATTCAAACGCGGAGCCGACCCGGCCTTCGATATCGAACCGACCCTCCAGAGATTCATTTCTGTTTGCGGGCACACCAGGAATCTGAAAGAAGTGTTGCTGGTCTATCTCATCGTGATGGCTTTGGCAGACGGGCATTTCCATCCGGCTGAAGAGGCTTTGCTGACGGACATCGCAGGTCGTCTCGGCTATGGCAGAGATGCGTTCAAGCGCATGATGGACATGGTGCTGAATCAATCCCACTTTGCAACCGGACCAGCCGACTCAGCCGCAGCATTGGACGACGCGTATAAAGCGTTGGGCGTGACCAGGGACAGCACCGACGCTGAGATCAAGCGCGCCTATCGCAAGCTGATGAGCCAATATCATCCGGATAAGTTGATGGGACAGGGTTTGCCGGAAGACATGATCGCGATGGCAACCGAGCAGGCAAAAGAGATCCAGCTTGCCCACGACTTGATCAAGAAGAGCAGAAATATTTGACCGGCACGGAGAATAAATGATGCCCGCCACACTCCCCGTTCTCTCCCTCCTTGAAACCCGAGTCCTCGGCGTGCTAGCCGAGAAGCAGCGCACGGTGCCGGACACTTATCCGTTGACGCTGAACTCTCTGGTATCCGGCTGCAACCAGAAGAGCAGCCGCGATCCGGTAATCGAGGCTGCCGAAGCAGAAGTGCAGGGGGCGCTGGATAGCCTGAGGGCGTTGTCGCTGATCGTTGAAACCAGCGGCGGGAGGGCGGCGCGATATGGGCACAACATCGAGCGGGTGCTGCACATCCCCTCGCAATCCACCGCCTTGCTGGCCATGCTGATGTTGCGCGGCCCGCAGACGGCGGGGGAGTTGCGCATCAATTGCGAAAGGTTGCACAAGTTCGCGGATATTTCTTCGGTTGAGAGTTTTCTTGTCGAGTTGGCCGAGCGCGCGGCTGGCGGTTTGGTGATGGAGTTGCCGCGCCAGCCCGGATCGCGCGAAAACCACTGGATGCATCTGCTCTCCGGTGCACCTGTCATTGACGAGAGCGTGTCTGCCAACGTGGCATTTGCGTCACCCGCAGGTGATGTGACGGTGGGCGAGATTGCGGCGCTCAAGGCCAACGTCGCCAAGCTTGAAGCTGAGGTAAACGAGCTGCGGGCGCGGATGGACAAGTTGTGCACGGAGCTGGGCGTATCCTCAAAATCATGATGCGCACCCGGATAACGTGTTTCATGCAGAATTCTCGGTATCCGGGATAGGGCTGTAACATTACCTTCATGCCAATCCAGGGAGCAGGAGAAAATCAATTGCTGCCGATTTGCTAGGACCAGGTGTTATTCAATTTCCAGTTTGAAAGTGCTGTGTTCTTTTTTAATCATATTGTGAAATAACGTAGGGTGCGCAAGCGCACCCTACAGAATTATTGTCGCTTTGATCTGGAATTGGAATTAAAGGGCGGAAGAGAGTGGGAGTCGAACCCACCTAAGCACGCTGGCGTGCTTAACCGGATTTGAAGTCCGGCCGTCCCACCGGGGAACGATTCCCTTCCATTGTGCAAATGCATTATAAGCCCGGATAGTTTATTAGCACCCAAACCCCTCCCAACCTCCCCTTGTCAGGGGAGGAGCGATTTGGTTCTCCCCCTGACAAGGAGGAGCTAGAGGGGGTTTTGGGTAACTCTCGCCTAATGAATAATTTGAAAAAGCTGCGCCTTATTGCATCAGATTTTCCTGACGCAAGCGATGCTCGTCGCCGGTGCGCCGGGTGTAACCTATGCGGTCAAAGAATTCGAGTATCTGAATTGCCAACTTGCGGCCCACGCCTATACGGTCGCGAAATTCTGCGGCACGCACAGAGTCATTCTTCTCGGCCAGATCTTTGATGATGGCCGATAACTTTTCGACTGCGTCCTTGGTGTAGTAATGGTCGTTCGCGACCAGATAGACATCGCCCACTCTTGCAACGCTGCGCAGCAGTATGCGCACAACTATTTCTGTCATGCCCAGATCAAGGGCGATGTCTCTGACCCGTGGCGGCTGAAACGGCTCAGCCTGCAACATGGGCAATATGCGCTGCCACAATTTTTCTTCAGCGGGAGTGAGCGTGACCTTGTGCTCCGGCAAGTGCAGCCAGGGTCCGCTTTGGGCGATCTGTCCGGCGGATAACAGCTCGTCGAGCAATGCGGAAAAAACCGGGCGCGCCAACTCGGGCAACGTCATGCGATACAGACGCGCGCGGTCCGGTCCGAGCGAATCCTGTGCTTGCTGATGTTCTGTCGCCAGCCTGTCCATGATCGCCTGTTTCAATGCTGTCCAGCGCGCCGGCGCAAAACCCACTGTGGCGGATGGCGTGGCGATCACCTGCATGGGCAAGCTTTGCCACAATGCTTGCGCTTCCTCCTGGCGGATATTTCGTCCTAGTGAAAAACGGGTCAGGTCTACCCCGTTGGGTGAGTCTTCCAGCGCAAGCTTCAGCGCGCGGCCCGGATTGTTTTCCTGCATCGCGCGTAGCGCAGCAATGCGCGCGGGAGTGCGGCGATTCCTTGCAGGCGGAAATGGATCCAGTGCCCGGCCACCGCCCAAGGTGCGGGTGGCGGATTGATCGCGCAGGATGAAGCGGTCGCCGTTCAAGATGCATATCGGTTTATCGGTGATGATCTGGATCAGGGCAGTGCCGCCCGGCGCGATGGCTTCGCCTTCCAGCACCGCGACCCGCGCGCTGACATCGGATGCGCCCACATGCAAATGCACCGGCGTCCAGTGCTTGAGTGCTTTGGGTTCGGAGGCCAGCACTTGGCAATGTGCATCGAAGCGTAGCACCGGCGCATGTATCGGCGTTTCCAGCAGCCAGTCGCCGCGATGCACATCGTCTTTTTCAAACTGTGCGCCGGCGAGATTAAGGGCGCAACGCTGTCCCGCGCGTCCGCTTTCGGATGGATGATTCTGTGCGTGGATGCCGCGCACTCGCACCTCGATGCCTGCGGGAGAAACCACCAGTTTGTCGCCGATGCGCACCTCGCCGGAATGTACCGTGCCGGTCACGACGGTGCCGGTGCCGGCAAGCGTGAACGAGCGATCCACCGCCAGACGAAAATGACCGGCGGCGGCGCGCATGGGTAGTTCAATGGCTGCTTGTTCCAGGTGTGCGCGCAATTCTGGCACGCCCTGACCCGAGATGACGGAAAGCGGAAACACCGGGCTATGCGCCAGCCCCGTGCTGGACAGCAGCGATTGGATTTCGGCAATGGCTGTGGCAACACGCTCCGGCGTCACGCGGTCGATCTTGGTGAGCGCCACTGCGCCGCGATTCAGCCCCAGCAGATCGAGGATGGCGAGGTGCTCGCGAGTCTGTGGCATCGGGCCGTCGTCTGCGGCGATCACCAGCAACACGAAGTCGATGCCGGTGGCACCGGCCAGCATGTTGTGTATCAGCTTTTCGTGGCCGGGCACATCGACAAAACCCAGTATCTCGCCATTGGGCAAAGGCGTGTAGGCATAGCCCAGATCGATGGTGATGCCGCGCGCCTTCTCTTCTTTCAGGCGGTCAGCGTCGACGCCGGTGAGTGCTTTTACAAGTGAAGTCTTGCCGTGGTCGATGTGGCCTGCGGTGCCGATGATCATAATCTTGGATACAAATGCTAAGGATGTTTCGTGATAATAATGTCTTGTCTGGATTTATATTATGTATCGCGACGGCTTGCTATCTGCAGCCATGTACTTCCGCCAGGTGCGCTTATATGACATTCCGGTTTCCCGGCAGTGGACGTTCAGAAATCCAGAAAAACGTGACTATTCATTTCCTTACAAGCTGTTTCATGTTGGGATCGAAAAAACGTACCGTATTGCGCCCGGAACTCTTGGCCTGATACATCGCGATGTCGGCATATTCAATCAGACTATCCACCGTTTCATCGCTGCTGTGAAACAAGCTGATTCCGATGCTGGGTGAGCTGTAGTGTTCGCGTTCCTTGAGTTTGTAAGGTTGCGTCAGGGACTCGCGGATTTTTTCGGCGACCACAGCGACCTTGTGTATCGCTTCACTCCGATCTTCGCTGAGTGCCTCGATCAGGACGACAAATTCGTCCCCGCCGAATCTGGCCACGGTATCCATTTCGCGGACACAGGACTTGATACGCACGGCAACTTCTTTCAGCAACAAATCGCCACAGCTATGCCCGTGCATATCGTTGAGCATCTTGAAACGATCGAGGTCTATGAGCAGCGTTGCGCCGTAGTCTCTATGGCGCTCAGATGCGGACAAGGCTGCGTTGAATCGATCGATGAACAGACGGCGGTTTGGCAGATGGGTGAGGGGGTCATAGAATGCCAGATTCTTGATTTGTTCTCCTGCAGCCTTGTCCATGGTGAAGTCGGTATAGGTTGCCACGTAATTCGTAACGATGCCTTTCGTATCTTTCACCGCGGCAATGCTGAGATATTCCGGAAAAACTTCGCCATTCTTGCGCCGATTCCAG
>JBDTPM010000095.1:0-4810 GCA_039932695.1 Gallionella sp.
CGCCTAAGCCGTATGGTTCATGCCGGTTATGGCGCAGAGCTCCATTCCCGGGCGACTAATGGCCTGCGTCAACTCCACCTTCAGGATGCGGCGCACTTTGGGTTGCTCGAGCTTTACGCTTCCGCCCAGTCTTTACTTCATCCGGGGGATAGTCGTCTATGTTTATATCCGCACAAAAACCTGACAAAGCATATTCCTCGGAATTTCCCAACAAGGGAACAAACGGGCCACATACATACCCGGAGCCTTCAAGATGCTGTTCGCGTGCACTGATAGGCATGCCATTTTCAAAAGTCAGTTCAGTGTAGGTGCGGCAAGACGGAGACCAAAGTGGGATGGGAATGATCGCCCAAATCGTACGGCCGCACCATATCGTTTTTTCTTTATAAACTTTAGTCTCTTTGATTACCGGTTTCTTCAGAGGATCCTGATAGTCGGTAGATAATTCCCGTTCATCGCGGAAAGATTTGAACTCCTTGGGTTTCCAAAGCTTCTGCTCTTCCTTCGGAACAACCAGCAACGCCGACTTCAATTCTTTTTCTGCGGGATCTGAAGGTTTCGAATAATAATAACCTGCACACCCGGATAAATTGATAGCCAGCAACATCGGTAGTAATGCGTTCTTCATGCAGCCTGACACAGCTTGGCCCCCCTCGATTTCCCCAACATATGGCCCGTTGGTCATCAGAGCCGCAAAAAGGTTTGGGATCCGGCGCACCCTGTGATCGCTCATGAAGCGACCACACGGCAATAGCAATAAACAAACTGCTGCACGCTGCCCGATGGCGTGTGATGCGCCTCTTTGACATGCTTGATCAAAGTGAAAGCCTCGCCAAACTCTGCATGCAGCTGGTTTGCCGCATAGCGCATCACCGGAAGTCCGCCGCATTGGGTCGGGCCATCCTCGGCAAAGGTGGCGACAATCACATGCCCCCCGGGCTTGACCGCACGAAACACCGTTTCAACGTAAGCCTGACGCTGCTGCGGTTCGGTCAGGAAATGGAAAACAGCGCGGTCGTGCCAGACGTCATATCTGTGTGTGGGAAGATCAGCATCGGTCACGTCTGCTTCCAGCCAATTTACCTGGGCTGCGCGAACACCCAGTCTCTGCCCGGCTGCAGACAAGGCGGCGCGGGACAGATCCAGTACCGTGACATCCGAATAACCCTCGGAAATCAGATCGTCCACCAGAGTCGAAGCTCCACCACCGACATCGATGATCGCGGCAGACTTCGCGACTCCGGTATTGCGCAGCAGCGAAAACGAACATTCCGCATGCTCCTAATACCAGCTGACCGCGGTAGACTCTTTCGCTGCGTACACTTTATCCCAGTAACTCCTGCTTTCCATTTTCATGCCCCTTGAGGTCAGGCTGCCTCGATCTCTGCCACTGCAGATTGCTTGGTCAGCAAGGTGATCAATGTCATCAATTGATCACGCATTTCGCGCCTGTCCACGATCATGTCGATGGCGCCATGCTCAAGCAGAAACTCCGCGCGCTGAAAGCCGTCCGGCAGAGTTTCGCGCACCGTCTGCTGGATCACGCGCGCTCCGGCGAAGCCGATCAGCGCGCCGGGCTCGGCGATCACCACGTCGCCCATGAAGGCGAAGCTGGCGGACACGCCACCCATGGTCGGGTCGGTCAGCACCGAGATGAACGGCAACCGGCCTTCGCTGAGCTGGGTCAGCGCGGCACAGGTCTTGGCCATCTGCATCAGCGATAACAGTCCTTCCTGCATGCGCGCGCCACCGCTGGCGGCAAAACAGATGAACGGGCATTTCTGCTCCAGTGCGACTTGCACGCCGCGCACGAAACGCTCGCCCACCACCGAGCCCATCGAGCCGCCCATGAAGCCGAACTCGAATGCTGCAACGACCACCGGAACCGCGTGGATGCTGCCTTGCATCACCACCAGCGCATCGTCTTCATCGGTGTTCTTCTTGGAATCGATCAGGCGATCCGAATACTTCCTGCTGTCCCTGAATTTGAGCGTGTCCAGCGGCAATACTTCCGCGCCGATCTCGAACCTGCCTTCGCCATCCAGCAGCATATCGAGACGGATGCGCGCCGTGATACGGTGATGATGGTTGCACTTGGGGCAGACGCTCTGGTTCTTTTCCAGATCGGAGTAATACAACACCGCCTGACAGGATGGACACTTGTGCCACAGACCTTCAGGTACGTTTTTCTTGGCATCGCCCAAGCGGCGCTTGATCTTCGGCGGTAATAATTTCTGGAACCAGCTCATGGTATTTCCTCCTCTAGGCCTTATCGATAGCCTGCCTTAATTCCCTGACCAGTTTGCTCACATTGGCAACAACATTTTGCTCGCTGGAGTTCTCGATCTCCTGCACGATGCGGCTACCCACCACCACCCCGTCGCACAGCTTCGCGACCGCGAGGGCTGTTGCGGCATCGCGTATCCCGAAACCCACTCCGATGGGTAACTTGATGTGTTTACGCAGTTGCGGGATCTTGTGCCCGATCGCTGACAGATCCAGATGCCCCGCGCCGGTCACGCCCTTCAGGGAGACATAATACACATAACCGCGCGCCTGTTTTGCGACACGTTCCATGCGCTCATCGGAGCTGGTCGGAGCGAGCAGGAAGATCGGGTCGATGCCGTGCTTCTCCAGATGCGCAAACGCCTCGTGCCCCTCTTCCGGCGGGAAATCCACGGTCAGCACTCCGTCCACACCGGACTCGGCGCAGCGCTTGGCAAAAGTCTCCCAGCCCATCGCCTCGATAGGATTGCCATAGCCCATTAGCACGATCGGCGTTCCGGCATCACTGCGGCGAAATTCGGCCACCATGTCGAGCACGTGATGCAGCCCGACATGATGCTTGAGAGCGCGTTCGGATGCACGCTGTATGGTTGGTCCATCCGCCATCGGATCGGAGAACGGCACACCGAGCTCGATCACATCCGCACCGGCTTCCACCAAGGCGTGCAGCAATGGCACAGTATATTTAGGATGCGGATCACCGGCAGTGAAAAATGGGATCAGCGCCTTGCGCTTGTGCTGCTTGAGCTTGTCGAAGACGGTCTGAATGCGGCTCATAGCGTGATTCCAGAGAGGCGCGCCACGGTATTGATATCCTTGTCGCCGCGCCCGGACAGATTGACCAGCAGCACTTTGTCCTTGCCCATCGCAGGCGCGATCTTCATCGCGTGCGCCAGCGCGTGGCTGGATTCAAGCGCGGGAATGATGCCTTCCAGATGACACAGGTCGTGGAATGCGCGCAACGCTTCATCGTCATTGATCGCGACATATTCCGCGCGCCCGCTGTCTTTCAGCCAAGCGTGTTCCGGGCCTACACCGGGATAATCCAGCCCGGCCGAAATGGAATGCGTCTCGATGATCTGGCCGTCCGCATCCTGCAGCAGATAGGTCTTGTTGCCGTGCAGCACTCCGACCGGGCTGTTGGTGGTCAATGGTGCGGCATGCTGCCCGCTGGCGATGCCAAGTCCGCCCGCTTCCACGCCGATCAGCTTCACGCCGGGCATGTCGATATAGGAATAAAACACGCCCATCGCGTTGGATCCGCCGCCGACGCATGCGATCACCGCATCCGGTTGGCGACCCGCCAGCTCCGGCATCTGCACCACGGCCTCTTTGCTGACAACCGCATTGAAGTCACGCACCATCATCGGGTAAGGATGCGGCCCCGCCACTGTGCCGATGATGTAGAAGGTGTTCTCGATGTTGGTCACCCAGTCGCGCATCGCCTCGTTGAGCGCGTCCTTGAGCGTCTTCGAGCCGCTTTCAACCGGCACCACGGTCGCACCGAGCAGCTTCATCCGGAACACGTTCGGCGACTGGCGCTGTACATCCGCCGACCCCATGTAAACGACGCACTCCATGCCGTAACGCGCCGCGACGGTCGCCGTCGCCACGCCATGCTGGCCCGCGCCGGTCTCGGCGATCACGCGTTTCTTGCCCATGCGCCTGGCCAACAATGCCTGGCCGATGGTGTTGTTCACCTTGTGCGCACCGGTGTGATTGAGGTCTTCGCGCTTCAGATAGATCTGCGCACCACCGAGATGTTCGGACAGATGTTTGGCGTGGTAAATTGGACTCGGACGACCCACATAGTGTTTTAGGTCGTAATTAAGTTCGGCGATGAAGTCGGGATCATGGCGATATTTCTCATACGCCTGGTTCAGCTCTTCCAGAGCGCCCATCAGGGTTTCCGCGACATAGATGCCGCCGTAAGGGCCAAAGTGGCCGGTGCTATCGGGATAGTTGTACATCAGTTCGCTTGACCTCGTTGATGAACGCGGCGATCTTCACTGCGTCTTTGATTCCTTTGCTTGCTTCGACACCACTGGATACATCCACCGCGTAGGGGCGCACCTGTTTGATCGCGGCCGCGACATTTTCCGCATCCAGTCCGCCAGAAAGCATCACAGGCAAAGACAACTTCTCGGGTATCAATGCCCAGTCGAATGCGATACCGGTTCCGCCCGGGATACCTTCCACATGGGCATCCAGCAACAATCCTTTGGCACTGCGAAAATCGGACGCGCATTGTAGCAAATCCACGTCTGCCTTGACACGGATGGCTTTCAGATAAGGCCTGGGAAATTGCGCGCAATACTGAGGCGATTCGTCCCCGTGGAATTGCATAAGATCGAGCGGCACATTCTCCAGAACCTCGCGCACGAATGCCGCATCGGCATTCACGAACAATCCGACGACAGTCACAAAAGGCGGCATTACACCAGCCAGTTGAGTGGCGAGCGCGATGCTGACATGACGCGGGCTGCGTTCATAGAACACCAGCCCGATGGCATCTGCACCGTAG